>NZ_JBSIBZ010000070.1:0-56830 GCF_058245575.1 Streptomyces sp. UF-297
CCCCCCCCCCCCCCCCCCCCCCCCCCCCCCCCCCCCCCCCCCCCCCCCCCCCCCCCCCCCCCCCCCCCCCCCCCCCGACGCCCTGTGCTCTTTGGGAGCCCGTCGCGGGCTCAGTGCGGGCTCACCGCCCGCTCTTGGCCCGCCCCAGCAGTGCGCTCCCGAGCCACCCGGCCGCCATCCACACGGCCGCGACCGCGCAC
Organism: Streptomyces sp. UF-297; assembly: GCF_058245575.1. Lineage (NCBI taxonomy): Bacteria > Bacillati > Actinomycetota > Actinomycetes > Kitasatosporales > Streptomycetaceae > Streptomyces > Streptomyces sp. UF-297. Next base: position 201 of record NZ_JBSIBZ010000070.1, read on the forward strand.
ACCCCGCTCCAGCCCCAGAGGCCGAAGGCGGGGCCCGCCAGCGCGGAGGCGATCGCACCGCCGAGGAACGCGGAGGCCACATAGGCGGAGTTGGCCGTGGACGGGGTGGTGGTGGCGGCCAGGACCGTGCTCTGATTGGCGACCTGGCCCGCGAAGGTGGCCATGTGGATCAGCACGGCGGCCACGCACAGCGCCCAGATCTGCTGCCCGCCCAGCCAGAAGAACACCATGGAGGCGGCGGCCAGGGCGTAGGCCAGGGCGACGACCCGCGCGGCGCCCAGCCGGTCGACCAGCCCGCCCGCCATCGGGGCGACGACCGTGGCGACCAGCCCGAAGAGGCCGAAGAGCCCGGCGGTGGCGATCGAGTAGCGGTAGTCGCCGGTCAGCAGCAGGACGAGCGCGGTCCACACGGCGCTCCAGGCGCCGATCAGACCGCCCTGGCGCAGGCACGCGGCCCGTACGGCGGTGTTGTGCGCGATCAGCCGCAGGACCTTGCCGACTCCCTTGACGGGGTTGGTGACCGGGCCGCGGTCGCGGTCGGCGGGCAGCAGCGCGGCGGTCAGCAGGCCGACCGCGACGGTGAGCGCCGCCGAGCCGAAGAAGACCCAGCGCCAGCCGTACTCCTGGCCGACCAGGCCGCCCAGCACCCGGGCGGCCACGGAGCCCACCGACAGCCCGGCCACCACCGCGCCGACGTGCAGCGCGCGCCGCCCCTGGGGCGCCCGCTCGGCGACCAGCGGCACCAGGAGCTGGGGTATGACGGTGGTGGCGGCGGCGATCAGTACGGCGGCGCCCAGCGCGGCCATGACGGGGGAGACCCCGGCGAGGACCAGTGCGGCTCCGGTGACCAGGGACAGTACGGCCACCAGGCGGCGGCGGTTGGCGGTGTCGCCGAGCGGGGCGAGGAACAACAGGCCGAGCGCGTAACCGAGTTGGGCGGCCGAGGCGATCCAGCTCGCGGCGGAGGGGGCGACGCCCAGGTCGCGGGCGATCGGCGCCAGCAGCGGCGTGGCGAGGTAGATGTTGGCGGCCGTCACGGCGGTGCACAGGGAGATGACGGCCAGCAGGACGCCGTTGGGGACGCCGTGGCGGGCAGGTCGCGCGGGGCCTGCGGGCGGGGCCGGGCGCGTGTGGCCTGCGGGGCTGCGGAGGTCGGTGGCGGACATGTGGTGGACTCCCCCTGTTGCTTAGTAACCAACTGGTTGGTTAGTAGTGTGCGCGCCGCCGTCCGTGCTGTCAACCAACTAGTTGGTTACCATGGGGGCATGGCAGGAACCAGGGATCCGGAAGCGACCAAGGCCCGCATCTTCGCCGCGGCGACCGCCGAGTTCGCCGCGCACGGCATCGCGGGCGCCCGCGTCGACCGCATCGCCCGCGAGGCCAAGGCCAACAAGCAGCTGATCTACGCCTACTTCGGCGACAAGGCCGAGCTGTTCCGCCAGGTCCTGCAAAAGGCCCTTACCGACCACGCCGCCGCGGTCCCCGAAGGGCCGGAGGACCCCGACGGCTACGTCGAGAACCTCCTGGACTACCGGGCCGCGCACCCCGAGCTGATGCGGCTGCTGTTCTGGGAGGGCCTGGAGTACGGCGACCAGGAGATCCCCATGAGCGAGGAGCGCCGCGAGCTCTACAAGGAGAAGGCCGACATCTTCGAGGCCGTGCGGGAGGCGGGCGGGATCACCTCGGGCATCGACCCGCGGGACCTGCTCTTCTTGATCAGTGCGCTGGTGGGCTGGTCGTACGCCGTACCGCAGCTGCGCCGCTTCATGGTCGGCGACAGCGAGGAGGATCTGGTGCGGCTGCGCGAGTCGATCCACCAGGCGGTGCGGCTGCTGGTGCGGGGGGTGGAGCGCCCGGACGGTACGGGGCACGGCGCGGAGTCCGGCGCGGGCGGTACGGGGCCCGGCGCGGGCGCCTCGCCTGCCGATCCGTCCGGGCCTGCCGACCCGTCCGGCACGTCGCCTTCCTAGCGCCCCGGTTGGCCGTGGGCGGCCCTGGCTGTCCCCGGCTGCCCCTGGGGCTGTCTCCGGTGGTGCGTGGGGCGGCACCGTACGCGCGAGACGGGGGCAGCGCGGCGGGGACGGCGAGACGGGGCGGTACGGCCAAGACGGCAAGACGGGGCGATACGGCCGGGACGGCAGGGCGGGGACGGTGGGCGGGGGCCCAACCCGCCCCCGCCCACCGTCAGTTGGTGCCGATCTTCGCCAGCAGGTCCACGATCCGCGACTGCACCTCGGCGCTGGTGGACCGCTCGGCCAGGAAGAGCACGGTCTCGCCCGCCGCGAGCCGCGGCAGCTGGGCCGGGTCCATGTCGGCGGAGGTGTAGACGACCAGCGGCGTGCGGTTGAGCTGCGCGTTCGCCCGCAGCCAGTCCACGATCCCGGCCCGGCGACGGCGTACCTGCATCAGGTCCATCACGACCAGGTTCGGCCGCATCTGCGTCGCCAGGGTGACCGCGTCCGCGTCCGTCGCCGCCCGCGCGACCTGCATCCCGCGCCGCTCCAACGACGTGGTCAGCGCGCCCGCGATGGCGTCGTTCTCCTCGATCAACAGGACCCGCGGCGGGTGCTGTTCGCTGTCCCGCGGCGCCAGCGCCTTCAGGAGTACGGCGGGGTCGGCCCCGTACGCCGCTTCCCTGGTCGCCTGCCCCAGCCCGGCCGTCACCAGCACCGGCACCTCGGCGGCCACCGCCGCCTGGCGCAGCGACTGCAGGGCGGTACGGGTGATCGGCCCGGTCAGCGGGTCGACGAACAGCGCGGCCGGGTACGCCGCGATCTGCGCGTCCACCTCCTCGCGGGAGTTGACGATCACCGGGCGGTAGCCGCGGTCGTTCAGCGCCTGCTCGGTGGAGACGTCGGGGGCCGGCCAGACCAGCAGCCGGCGCGGGTTGTCCAGCGGCTCGGGCGGCAACTCGTCGTCCATCGGCTGTGGCTGACGGTCCATCACCTCTATCGCGCCGTTCGGCCCGTCCAGCGGCTCGGGCCCTTCCGAGCCCTCGTCGGGGGCGGGCACGGCGAAGGCACGGCCCTCGGAGGAGTCCATCAGATGCGGCTGCGGCTGGGCACCCGGCTGGGGGTGCGGCCGGGCCGCGCCGGAAGCGGAGTCGCCCGCCTGGCGCTCGCCGTCCCGAGGGGGCGCGGCGAGCTTGCGGCGCCGCCCCGAACCGGCGGCCGGCGCACCGGATCCCGCCGGACGCTGCTGGTCCCCGGGCTGCGCGCCGCCCGGCTGCGGCTGACCCGCGGCCTGCGGCCGGCCGCCGGGCTGCGCCTGACCGCCGGGCTGTGCCTGGTTGCCCGGCTGCTGGTCGCCCCGCTGCGAGAAGGGCGCACCCTGCCCGAGCGTACGCACGCTGAACGCCCGCCCGTGGGACTGACCGGCCGCCGGGCCGCCGTCCTCCTCGGGAGGCATCGGTACGGACTGGGGGCGGCCGGACGGGGACACGGGGCCGCCTTGCGGCTGCGGCTGGCCGGGACCCTGGACCTGGCCAGGTGCCTGCGGTTGCCCCTGACCCTGCGCCTGGCCCTGACGCTGCGCCTGTGCCTGGCTGCCGCCTTGCTGCGTCTGACCGCCCGTGTGCACCTGGCCACCGGACGGTGCCGAGCCCTCGCCACCGGGGAACTCCTGCCCCGGCGCCTGGCCCGGCATCGGCCCGGGCGCCTGGCCCGGCATCGGACCCGGCTTCTGGCCGGGCGCCTGGCCCGGCGTCTGCTCCGCCTCCGCGGGGCTGGGGCGGCCACGCCGCCGTCCGGTCGGCGCGGGCGCGGCCGCTTCGGCCGCGCCCGCGGGGCCCGTGGCGCCCGCCGCACTCCCCGGTACGGCCTCGACGCCACCGTCCTGGCCCGCGGCCTCCTCGGCCGCAGCGCTCTCCGCCTCGGCCTCCGCGGGGTGCGCGACAAGCCCCTCGGGGCCCACCACGAACGTCCCGGTCGACTCCGAATCGGCCATCGCCGCCGCGGCCCGCTCCTCGGCAGCGGCCCGGCGCGCACGGCGGCGCCCGGTCGGCTCGGGCGTACGGCTGCCGCCCTGGGCGCCGGGGAACAGGTCCAGTTCGCCACCCGGTACGGACTGCCGCTCGGCACCGGCGGCGTCGGCCACCTGCGGCCCCTCGGCGACAGGGCGGCGCGCCCGCCGCCGGCCCGTACCCACGGCCACGGCCTGCGCGTCCTGGGGCCCGGCCGACTGCGCGGGCACCTGCCCGGAGACGGCGGGCAGCGCCGGAACGTTCTGCGGCTGCGCGGTCTGGTCCGCCGCGGCGGGCGGCAGCGCGAAGGCCGTACGCGCACCGGTCGGCGCGAGCGCGTCCGCCGAGGAGGCGTGCGGCTGCTGCTGACCCGGTACGGGCCGCTCGGCGGTGTCGGCCAGCGCACGCCGCGCCCGCCGCCCGGACGGCTGCGCCGGCGCCTGCCCGAGCCCCTGCTCGACGGGCGACCCGCCGCCGGAACCCGCCGCGGGAAGCGCAGGCAGCCCGCCGTCGTCCGGCGTCTGCTGCCGCGCCCGACGCCGCCCCGTCGGCGGCACGACCTCGGCCTCGGCCATCCCCTGCGGCATCCGTCCGCCGCCCGTACCACCGTCACCACCGGCGACACCGTGCCCCGGTTCACCGGACCCGCCGGCCATGCCACTGGGGCCGCCGTGGCCCCCAGGACCGCCAGGCCCACCGAAGCCGCCGGGCCCGCCAAGGGCACCGGTCGTGCCGCTCCCGCCGCCGGGACCGCCAGAACCACCGAAGCCGCCGGGCCCGCCGACACCATCGGAACCGCCGACACCGCCGACACCGCCGACACCGCCGGGACCACCAACGCCACCGGGCGCACCGTTCACGCCGCCAGGGCCGCCACCATTACGCCCACCGGGCCCGCCTGCGGCCGGACCCGCGCCACCCGGGGCACCGTCAACTCCCGCCGGGGAAAGGGCCCGTGGCCCCTCCTCCGCGCCGTTCCCGGCAGCCGCCTGGCCACCGCCGCCCTGCGCGCCGTCCGCGCCAGGGCGCCGGGCCCGCCGCCGTCCGGTCGGCGCACCGTCGGCCTGCGCGGGAATCCCGGGCCGCACCGGCCCACCGGGGCCGCCGTGCCCACCCTGCGCATCGGGCCCGCCGTGCCCACCGGGAGCCCCCGGACCACCGTGCACACCGGAACCGCCTGCATCACCGTGCACACCGGGACCGCCCGGCCCACCGTGCATCCCAGGACCGCCCGCGCCGCCACGCCCATCGGGCCCACCGGCCCCGCCATGCACGCCAGGTCCGCCCGGTCCACCGTGCACACCGGAGCCGCCCGGCCCACCGTGCGCACCAGGTCCCTCAGGGCCACCGGCCCCGCCACGCACGCCAGGACCGCCCGCACCGCTGAGTCCGCCGGGGCCACCCGGCCCGCCGTGCGCACCAGCGCCGCCGCTCCCGGGCCCACCGGCCCCGCCCGGCAAGCCCGTTCCCGCCGCGCCGTCATCCGTACGCGTACCGCCCGTGCCCGTACCGGAGGAGTCCCCACCCCGGCCCGCACGACTACCCGCCGCGCCGCCGCCACCGGAACCGTCGGCGCCCGCCGACGGACCCGCGGCAGTGCCCGCCGCACCACTCCGTCCGGCCGCTGGACCACCGGCAGCCATCGGCCCGCCCCGGCCGCGCTGCCCGCCCTGACCATCGGCCCCGCTCCGAGCCCCGGGAACACCCGCAACACCGGGCCCGACAGCACCGGACACACCAACAGCCCCCGGCCCACCGACAGCACCGGCGCCGTCGGCCCCAGCCCCACCAGAGCCCCCGACGCCAGCATCAGCACCCGCGCCCGCCGCAGCCCCTCGGGCCCCTTCCGTCCCGCGGGCCCGCTCGGCGGGCATCGGCATCACGGTGGTCTCGTTGCCGGTGGCCACCCGTGCCCGGTCGCCGGCCCCGGCGCCTGAGATCGCCGCCGCGTCGGCCGAGACCGGGATCTCCAGGACGTACGCGCTGCCGCCCGCGCCCTGCGCTCCCTGGGCCCCGGGGACCGCGTGCGTCTGCAGCAGGCCGCCGTGCCGCTGCACGATGCCGCGCACGATCGGGCCGTGCACCGGGTCGCCGCCGCTGTAGGGGCCGCGTACCTCGATCCGTACGACCTCGCCGCGCTGCGCCGCCGCGACCACGATCGTGGAGTCCCCGGCGGCGGCGCCCGAACCGGCAGCCGTCGCCGACGCGTTGCCCGTGGCGTCCACGCCCGCCACATCCGCGATCAGATGCGAGAGCGCCTGCGCGATGCGCTCCGCGTCCACCTCGGCCTCGATCGGCGGCGCGTGCACCGCGAACTGCGCGCGCCCCGGCCCGATCAGCTCGACGGCGCCCTCGACGCCCGCCGCCACGACCGAGTCCAGCGAGACCTTCTCCCGCTTGAGCCGCTCGCCGCCGGCGTCCAGGCGCTGGAAGCTGAGCACGTTGTCGACCAGCGTGGTCATACGGGCATAGCCCGCCGCCAGGTGGTGCAGGATCTGGTTCGCCTCGGGCCACAGCTGGCCCGCCGGATCGGACGCCAGCGTGCTCAGCTCACCCTTGAGCTCCTCCAACGGCCCGCGCAGCGACTGCTCCAGCACCGCCAGCAGCTGGGCGTGCCGGGCCACCAGCGCGTCGTGGGGCCGCCGGTCGGTGAAGGTCATCACGGCACCGACGAGCTGATCGCCGTCCCGTACGGGCGCCGTCGTCAGGTCGACCGAGACCGACCGCCCGTCCTTGGCCCACAGCACCTGCCCCCTGACCCGGTGCTTGCGCCCGGACTTGAGGCTGTCCGCCAGCGGCGTCTCCTCCCACGGCAGCGGCGAACCGTCGGGCCGCGAGTGGTGGATCAGCGGATGCAGCTCCCGGCCGCCCAGCTCGCTCGCCCGGTAGCCCAGGATCTGCGCGGCGGAGGGATTGACCAGGACGCACCGGCCCTCGGAGTCGACACCGACCACGCCCTCGGCCGCGGCCCGCAGGATCATCTCCGTCTGCCGCTGCTGCCGGGCCAGTTCGGCCTCGGTGTCCAGCGTCCCGGTCAGGTCCCGTACGACGAGCATCAGCAGCTCGTCGCCGGTGTAGCCGGTGCGGTGATCGGCGTACGCGGCCTCGAAGGCGCTCTCGTACGGGGTGCGCCCGTCCTCCAGATTGGCGCTGGTCACCTCGACCAGCAGCTCCGTACCGTCGGTGCGCCGCGCGATCATCCGCGTCGGCTTCGTACGGCCCGCCTCGTCCTCGTCGTCGGGGCGCCGCATGGAGCCCGGAATGCGCTTGGAGTCGAACGCCGGCAGCAGGTCGAGCAGTCCGCGGCCCACCAGTCCGGTGCCCGGAGCCTGGAAGGTCTCCAGGGCGATGGTGTTGGCGTTGACGACCGTGCCGTTGCAGTTCACCAGCAGCAGCGCATCGGGCAGGGCGTCGAGTATGGCTGCGAGGCGAGCAGCGCCTCGGGATGGCCTGCTGCTCACGACGACGCTTCCTCCCTGTTACCGCACCTTGCCGACACCGCCGACGTCAGTTGGGCATCGCCGTGGCGGGTCACTGGAAGGGAGTCTACGGGCAGTGGATGTGGACGCGGAGACGGATGACGAGGAGGTACCGCATTGGGCTGAGGAGGTACCGCCACGGGTTTGTGCGACTCACCGCACGCCCGACATGTGCCCCGCTTCCTGACCTGCCGCGCTACTGCCCGAAGAAGCCGTCAGCAATCGCCGGAAGCCACCACCGTCCGGTCATCACCGTTCACCATCCACCGGCTTCGGACAGAAGCCGAGCACCGGCCGGACTTGCGCGACCCGTCGGACGTACGGCCTGCCGACGCCGAGCACCAGCCGGAGTCCAAAGTCACGCGACCCGCTGACGTGAGGACCCGCCCGGCGCGAGGACCCGCCGGGCGCTGTGAACCTGCCTGTCGGTGTTGTGAACCTGCCGGGGTTCAGGAGTCGACGCTGGTGGTGTGCGGCAGCACCGGCTCGAAGCGGCCCCAGCGCGAGATCTCGCAGCCGTTGCTCCGCTTGAAGGTGGCGTCCACCGGGCGCCCTGCCCAGGTGCCGGTCAGCCGCGCGGTGGCCGGACCGCCGTACTGCATCGTGCACTGCGCGTCGGGCGCCACCGGTGCGAACGGGTCGGCGCCCCAGCGCGTCAGCTCCTCCAGCTTGTCGCAGGCGGCCCGGGGCGCGGGGTGGGTGCCGGAGGCGGGGCGGCAGTGCAGCTCGAAGGTGCCGTCGGTGGCCGGGTCGCCCGACTCGGCGACGGTGAGTGTGAGGTGGTCCTCGGGCGCGGGCAGCGGCGCCGGCGCGTCATCGGCGGCGGCCGGGCCGGCCAGCGCGGTCAGGGCCAGCAGGGCGGCCGCAGCGGTGCCGACGGCGGCCGTGGCGGCCGGGACACGGGACAGGCGGGAGGGCAGTCGCAGGGACATCGGTGGCTCCTGGTGCGAAGGTACGGGCGCGGGGCGCGTGGGCGCACGGACGCGTACGCGCACAACACCTCGCCACTCCTAACGCTCCGTCGCGCACGACGTTGCGCACGCAGGAACGGCTTTGCCCGGTGGCCTGCCTGCCTAGTACGGTAGGGGGCGATTGGTGGCGGCACGCTCAGCTGTGCCATCATCGTCGGCACACACACCAGCGCTCAGGCGCAGGTGAGGTGCGTGGAGGCGTCGCCTAGTCCGGTCTATGGCGCCGCACTGCTAATGCGGTTTGGGCTTTACCGTCCATCGAGGGTTCAAATCCCTCCGCCTCCGCTCTTTTGCTCAGGCCCTGGTCCCCGCGACCGGGGCCTGACTGCTTTTCCAGGCACCCCCGCCTCCCAGGCACCCTGGCCCCCGCCCCGGCTGCCCCTCTCCGCCCGCCGCCCGGATCACCCTCGGCAATGCGAGCGCCGGCGTCTTCCCCCGCTCCGGTCCGGACCACACCCGCCGATCCGGACCACACCCGTCCGAATTTCGCCCGGATCATCGAGGACTCCCCCTGGAGCCGGCAGTCGGCCGCCTCCCACCCGAGCGACGTTTGCCCAGCTCAGAGGGGTTGAGGGAATCGGATTTCACCTCACGCCGCAGGTCGTGTAATGTTCTTCTCGTGACGCCGACCGGCCAGGAAAAACCGCCGGAAAGCCAAGCGCTCGTAGCTTAACGGATAGAGCATCTGACTACGGATCAGAAGGTTGCAGGTTCGAATCCTGCCGAGCGCACAGTAGAGACAAACCCCCTCCGGGATATCCCGGAGGGGGTTTTGTCGTGTGCGGTGGTGATGGCCGGGCGGGTGGCCGGGTGGGGGTGGTGTGTGAGGCCCTGGCCATGGGTGGGCATGGGCGGGGTGGGCGGCACCGGGTGGCGGTGCTGGTGCGGGACGGGATGCTGCCGATCGAGGTGGGGATCGCGCACCGGGTGTTCGGGCAGGCGCGGCCGGGGGCGCGCGTCGCCTCGATCTGCACCGGGGCGTTCGTACTGGCCGCGGCGGGGCTGCTGGACGGGCGGCGGGCGACCACGCACTGGTCCTCGACGGAGCTGTTCCAGGAGCTGTATCCGGACGTGGAGCTGGATGCGGACGTGCTCTACACGGACGACGGGGACGTGCCCACCTCCGCCGGGGTCGCGGCGGGCATCGATCTGTGCCTGCACATGGTCCGGCAGGATTTCGGCGCCGCGGTGGCCAACGATGTGGCGCGGCGTACGGTCGTGCCGCCGCACCGGGAGGGCGGGCAGGCGCAGTTCATCCGGCGGCCGGTGCCGGAGCCGCAGATCGCCTCCACGGGGCGGGCGCGGGCCTGGGCGCTGGAGAACCTGGCGCGGCCGCTGAGCCTGCGGGAACTGGCCCAGCGGGAGGCGATGAGCGTACGGACCTTCACGCGGCGGTTCCGGGAGGAGGCGGGGGTGTCGCCGCTGCAGTGGCTGACGCAGCAGCGCATCGAGCGCGCGCGGCAGTTGCTGGAGGAGACGGACCTGTCGGTGGACCGGGTCGCGGCGGACGCGGGGTTCGGGACGGCGGCGTCGCTGCGCCAGCACCTGCAGGCGGCGTTGGGGGTCTCGCCGAGCGGGGGCCGCGCTACGTTCCGGGGGAGCGGCTCCGGGAGCGGGGAGCCCGTCGGCGGCCCCTAGGGTGGAGGGGTGTGGCGGTGTACGGGGCCTCGCTGGGGCGGCGAGGGGCAGCAGCTCGGGTGGTACTGCTCCGAGCGGGGTGAGGAGCGGGTCAGTGCGCTGCCCGAGGGCAAGCGGCTGGCGTTCGCCGTGGAGGGGACGCGGCGGTGTCTGGGGGTTCGGCGGGGGCAGCGGTGGATCGCGTGCCCGTACGGGCCGTACGGGGCCGAGATCGGCGGTGGCGGCGCCAGGGACCAGTGCGCGGACTGTGCGCGGCTGGACCGTTCGCGGTCGGTGGCCGCGGACACGATGGCCGATGACCCGCGGACGTACGCCGTCTATCTCGCCTACTTCGGACCGGGACTGCTGAAGGTCGGGATCACGGCCGCCGAGCGGGGGCCGGCGCGGCTGGTCGAGCAGGGCGCGGTCGGCTTCGCCTGGCTGGGGCGGGGGCCGTTGATGTCGGCGCGGCGGGCGGAGGCGCTGCTGGGGAGCGCGCTGGAGGTGCCGGACCGGTTCGGGAAGGCGGAGAAGCGGGCGGCGGTCGGCGCGCTGCCGGAGGTGGCCGAGCGGGCCGCGGAACTGGGTGAACTGCACCTCAGAGCGCGGGAGTTGGACGGCTGGCCGGAGGCGCTGGAGCCGGTGGAGTTCGGGTACGTGGATCACTCCGGGGTCTTCGGGCTGGAGCGGATCGCGGCCGCGGGGGGCGCAGCGCGGGAGGTTGTGGCGCTGGCGGCGGGTGATCAGGTGGTGGGGGAGGTGCTGGCCGGGGTGGGGTCGGATCTGTATGTGCGGGCCGGGCTCGCGGCTGCTGACGGGGGTGGGGACAGGGACGGAGATGGGGGCGGGGATGGGGGCGGGGATGGGGGCGGGGATGGGGATGGTGGGGCGGGGGTCCTGGTGGTGGATACGCGGCTGTTGGCGGGGTGGGTGCTGCGGTCGGTCCCGGGCGGGGCGACGACCGCGTCCGTACGGCCGGTGAAGGCGCCGCCGGGGGCCGGGGCGGACGGCGGGGACGGGCTCCAGGAGGGGCTGTTCTGAGGCGGGGGCCTCGCTCGTTTCGCCTGACTCGCACCCCCCACCCCCGAACCCACCCCCCGCCCCCTCCCCGGAGCTGTTCGTCGTCCGCGTCCGCCGGTGGCTTCAGGCCGTCGAAGACGTCGGCGATGTGCTCCAGCCAACGGCGCCAGTGCAGGAGGGCGTCGGTGTACTCCGCGGTACGACGCTCCAGCGCGGTCTGTGGTGTGCCCTGCGGGGACGCGGTCGCGGCGGTGTCTGCGGGCGGGATCACGTACGAGGTGTGGCAGAAGCCGCGTACCCAGCGGCCGTAGTGGTGCATGAGGCCGCGGGTCATGTCCTCGGGTCACACGCGATCCGGGCCGAGGGGCTCCCCGGTGACGGGGTGGGGCTGCGCCGCGATGGTACGGACGACGGTGGCGACCGTCGCGGCGGCTTCCTCCGGGCGGAACGGATGGCGGCTCGGCGCTACTTCCTGCCAGGACAGATAGCCGTGCAACGGGTTGTCCGGGTCGTACCGGCCGTGGCTCACGGCGCCTTCTGAGGGTGTCGTGCGGAGTGTGAAGCCGCGGCTTCGGCCAAGGCCGTCATGAGGGCCTGCAGGGCGTCCAGGGTGGGACGGTCGGTGACGCGGCCGGTGGCGGGGTCGGTCTTGGCGCTGATCGCGGGGATCTTGAGGCTGGTGGCGGGCGAGAGCTCGGCGGTCAGCATGCCGAGGACTTCCAGGAGTTGGGCGTGGGCGTGCTCGCCGCCGGTGGGGAACGGGGAGGCGGTGATCACGGCGGTCGGGCGGCCGACGAACTCGCCGCTGCTGACCAGCCAGTCGAGGGCGTTCTTGAGGACGCCGGGGAGCGCGTGGGCGTACTCCGGGCTGACGATCAGCACCGCGTCGGCGGCCGCGGCGGCCTCGCGCAGCGCTGCGACGGACGGCGCAGGCGTCGCGCCCTCGCCGTCCAGATCCGGGTTGAAGTGCGGGAGGGCGCCGATGTCCGCGGTGGTGGACTCGCCCTCGAAGAGGTCCAGGGCGGAGTTCAGGACGGCGCCGTTGGAGGAGCGGGCGCGCAGGCTGCCGGATAGGGCCAGGAGTCGCATGCCATGACGGTACGGGGTGCGGGCACCGGCCCGACGGAGGGGTGAATCCGCAGGTCAGGGCGATTGTCAGTGGTGGGTGTCATTCTGAGTGAGTGCTGACCGGCTGGACCGCGCGGGGGGCGGCCCAGTTCGGTTGCACAGAAAGAGCTGCACAGAAAAAAGCGGGGGATCGGGGGAGTTGGGCAGGGGGCGGAACGGGGGCAAGACGGGGGGGCAAAACGGGGTCGGAAAGGGGGCGGAAAGGGGGCGGAAAGGGGGAAGTCAGGGGCAGCAAGGGGGATTCTCAGGAGATTCACAGGAAGTCGCAAGGGAGCTCTCACGGGCCGCGGGCAGTGTCGCCGGCATGACCGTGACCTCGGCAACGTCTCACTCGTCCGCATCGCGCCCGGCCCAGTGGCCCAAGAAGGGCCCGGAGCTTCTGCGGCCGGACGGCAGTCCGCTGCGGATCCTCGTCGTCGACGACGAGAGTTCGCTCGCCGACCTGCTGTCGATGGCGCTGCGCTACGAAGGGTGGTCGATCCGCTCGGAGGGCGACGGCGCGGGGGCGCTGCGGGTCGCGCGGTCCTGGCGGCCGGATGCGGTGCTGCTCGATGTGATGCTGCCGGACATGGACGGGCTGACCGTGCTGGGGCGGCTGCGCCGTGAACTGCCCGACGTACCCGTGCTGTTCCTGACCGCCAAGGACGCGGTCGAGGACCGGATCGCCGGGCTGACGGCGGGCGGTGACGACTATGTCACCAAGCCCTTCAGCCTGGAGGAGGTGGTGGCGCGGCTGCGCGGGCTGCTGCGGCGGGCGGGGCGGGCCTCCGCGCGCGCCGAGTCGCGGCTGACCGTGGGCGACCTGGTGCTCGACGAGGACAGCCACGAGGTGTGGCGGGGCGGTGAGGGCATCCATCTGACGGCGACGGAGTTCGAGCTGCTGCGGTATCTGATGCGCAATCCGCGCCGGGTGCTGAGCAAGACGCAGATCCTGGACCGGGTGTGGAGCTACGACTTCGGCGGCCAGGCCAACGTCGTCGAGCTGTACATCTCGTACCTGCGCCGGAAGATCGACGCGGGGCGCAGCCCGATGATTCACACGCGGCGAGGTGCGGGGTATCTGATCAAGCCGGGTGAGTAGGAGTGCGGGCGCCGTCCCGGCCCTGGTCGCTGCGGACGCGCCTGGTCGTGTCCGCGGTCGTGCTGATCGCCGTCGTCGCCGCCGTCATCGGTACGGTCACCACCATCGCCCTGCACTCCTATCTGCAGGGCAAGTTGGACACCCAGCTCGGTGAGGCGGTCCAGCGGGCCGGGGACGCGCAGGGCCGGGGGTTCGCGCAGGGCGGCGAGCGCGGCCCGCTGGACTTCGTCGCCATGCCGGGCCGGCCCAAGGGCACCGTCGGCGCCGAGGTCACGCCGGAGGGCCGGATCGAGAGCGGGGTACGCAGCAACGACAGGTCGAGCCACTGCCGGGACGAGAACCTGGACGGGCTGACGTCCGAGCAGGCCGGCGTGCTCGACTCCGTCCCCAGGGACGGGCGTACGCACACCGTCACCCTCCCGGGCCTGGGCGACTACCGGGTCCGCTCCACACCGGACGGCACGCTCGTCCTCGGCTTCCCGCTGACGGAGGTACGCAGCACCGTCGGCACGCTCGTCCTGGTCGAGGTGTGTGTGACCGCCGCCGGGCTGGTCGCGGCCGGTATCGCGGGCGTCGCCATGGTCGGCATGGCCCTGCGCCCCCTGAACCGGGTCGCCGGCACCGCCACCCGCGTCTCCGAACTCCCCCTCCACCGGGGCGAGGTGGCCCTGCACGAGCGCGTACCGCCCGCCGAGGCCGATCCGCGTACCGAGGTCGGCCAGGTCGGCGCCGCCCTGAACCGCATGCTCGGCCATGTCGGCTCGGCGCTCGCCGCCCGTCAGGAGAGCGAGACGAGAGTCCGCAGGTTCGTCGCGGACGCCAGCCACGAGCTGCGCACCCCGCTGGCCTCCATCCGCGGCTACGCCGAGCTGACCCGGCGCGGCGGCGAGCCGGCCGGCCCCGACACCCGGCACGCGCTGGCCCGTATCGAATCCGAGGCGGTCCGTATGACCGACCTGGTCGAGGACCTTCTGCTGCTGGCCCGGCTGGACGCGGGGCGCCCGCTCTCGTACGAGACCACCGATGTGTCGACGCTGCTGGTGGACGCGGTGAGCGACGCCCGCGCGGCAGGCCCCGGGCACCACTGGCGCCTGGAACTGCCGGTGCCGGGTGCGGAGATGGCGCCGCGTACGGAAGCGGAGACGGAAGCGGCGATGGAAGCGGCGATGGAGCCGCGTACGGAAGCGGATACGGAAACGCATACGGATACGGAAACGGAAACGCATACGGATGCGGATACGGGCCCGTGCGCGGCGTCGCCTGCGGCCACGCGCCTTGGCGGCGAGGCCACCGCCCCGGCCTCCACCTCCACCCCCGCCCCCACCCTGATCCGCGGCGACGCCGCCCGTCTGCACCAGGTCCTGGTCAACCTGCTCGGCAACGCCCGTACGCACACCCCGGACGGCACCACCGTCACCGCCCGCGTGCGCCGCGACGGTCCGGCTGTCGTCCGGGTGGAGATCCAGGACGACGGCCCGGGTATCCCGCCCGGCCTCCTCCCGTACGTCTTCGAGCGGTTCGCGCGCGGCGACGCGTCGCGTTCCCGTGCGGCCGGCAGTACGGGACTCGGCCTGGCGATCGCGCAGTCCGTCGTCGTCGCGCACGGCGGCACGATCGCGGTCGACAGCGTTCCCGGCCGCACCGTCTTCGCCGTACGGCTGCCCGCCGTGGCGGGAGTGCCGTCCCGCTGAGCGCTGCGGCCGGTCGGCTGCGGGCCGGTGGGAGGGCTGGTCGCGCCCGCGCGGTGGAGCCGCAGAGCGACGCGGCCCCGCGCTCCCTGTGAGGCGCGTGCGCGCCTTATGGGGCGCGATGCGCGCCTGCGGGTGACCCGACACGCACACACCCACAGGCGGCCCACAGCCCCATCACACGCCGGTGACAGCGCACCCGTCGACTGTCGGTGCATGACGTCGAAAGAGCCGTCCCACACGTCCCGTACGGCGAATCCGCCCCCATCGCACCCCGGTTCACTGCCGACCCGCGCGCACCTGCGGCCGGGCGAGACCGGCACCGTCCTCGATGTCGTGATCCCCGTGCACAACGAGGAGGCCGACCTGGAACCCTGCGTACGGCGGCTGCACCGGCACCTCGTCCGCACCTTCCCCTACGGCTTCCGGATCACCATCGCCGACAACGCCAGCACCGACCGCACCCCCGAGGCCGCGGCCCGCCTGGACGACGCCCTGGAGGAGGTCACGGCCGTCCGGCTGGAGCAGAAGGGGCGCGGCAGGGCGCTGCGTACCGTCTGGTCGCTCTCCGACGCCCCCGTCCTCGCCTATATGGACGTGGATCCGTCCACCGACCTGAACGCCCTGCTCCCGCTGGTCGCCCCGCTGATCTCCGGCCACTCCGACCTGGCGATCGGCACCCGGCTGACCCGTACCTCGCGCGTGGTGCGCGGCCCCCGGCGCGAGGTGATCTCGCGCGCCTACAACCTCCTCCTGCGCGGCTCGCTGGCCGCCGGATTCACCGACGCCCAGTGCGGGTTCAAGGCCGTGCGCGCCGATGTCGCGGCGCGGCTGCTGCCGCTGGTGGAGGACGCGGGCTGGTTCTTCGACACCGAGCTGCTGGTGCTGGCGGAGCGGGCGGGGCTGCGCATCCACGAGGTGCCGGTGGACTGGGCGGACGACGCCAACAGCGCCGTACGCAGCGTCCGTACGGCGGTGGAGGGCCTGAAAGGCATGTGGCGGGTGGGTCGGGCGCTGGCCACCGGGGCGCTGCCGCTGGACCGTCTCGCGCGGCCCTTCGGCGACGATCCGCGCGATCGCGAGCTGACCGGCGTACCGGGCGGCCTGGCCCGCCAGCTGCTCGGCTTCTGCGCGGTCGGCGCCCTGAGCACCCTGCTCCACCTCCTGCTCTACTCGCTCCTGCGCGCGGCCGGGCCCGGACCCCAACTGGCCAACGGCATCGCCCTGTTGCTGTCGGCCCTCGTCAACACGGTGGCCAACCGCAGGCTCACCTTCGGCCTGCGGGGCCGCGCCCGTGCCCTGCGCCACCAGGCACAGGGGCTGCTGGTCCTGGCCATCGGACTGGCCCTGACCAGTGGCTCCCTGGCCGCCCTCGACGCCGCCTCGGGCCACCCCTCCCACGCCACCGAACTCACCGTCCTCGTCGCCGCCAACCTCGCGGCCACGGCGCTGCGCTTCCTGCTGCTGCGGGTGTGGGTGTTCCCGGAGCGGGAGCGAGGACGAGAGCGGGAGCGGGAGCGCGAACGGGTGCGGCAGTCGCAGTCGCAACCGCCGCCGTACGATCCGCCGTACGGGAAGTCGTACGAGCCGTCGTACGGGGAGTCGTACGGCCACGAGGGTGGCGACGACAGCCACGACGAGGTCATCGCGCATCACCACGACCACCACCCCGACCGCGACCCGCACCCCTACGTTCCGCACCCTCACCTCGACACTCGCCCCCACCGCCACCGCTCCAGCGCCCACCCCGCCCCCAGGACCACACGATGACCACCCCGCTCACGACAACCCCAGCCGCCTTCCCCCACCCCGAAGCCCCCGAAGCCCCCAAAGCCCCAAATCCCCCTTCCCGCCCCACCAGATCCACCTGCCTCGCGCTGCCGGCCCTGCGCGCCCGCGTTGGCGATCGCCGGTGCGCTGGCCGGTCCGCTCGCCCACACCCTCGCCACGGTCGGCACCGCACACGGCGGCTCGATCGTCACCGCCGGGCCGTCGGCCGCCGCCGAGACCAAGGCCTTGCTGCGGCGCGGCGCCGACAACTACAACCTGGGCGGCCGCCGCCGTCGGCTCCCAGAACGCAGCGAGCCACCAACTCGCCACCGGAGAGCCCGTGATGGCGATCGTCGGCTTCAACGGCAGTGATCCGTCCCCTGCACCGGCCCGCTTCCAGGAGTACGTACGGCAAGGAAAGATCCACTACTCAATCGCCGACAGCCGGGGCGGTAGGGCCTGGCACAGCCCCTGTGGCGGGCGGGCGCGGGCTCCCGCAGAAAATGCGTTGTACGGCGTATAGCGGCACTTGTACGGTGTACGCCTATCCGCTCGCACCCTGCAGGGAGCCCGCATGTCCTCCGTGGCCACCGGATCCACCGGTCCCGCCGCCCCCGAGACCCCGACGCGCCATCCGGCGCGCTGGCTGATCCTCGGTGTCATCTGTCTCGCTCAGCTCACCGTCCTCCTCGACAACACCATCCTCACCGTCGCCATCCCCTCCCTCACCAAGGAGCTGGGGGCGACCACCGCCGATGTGCAGTGGATGCTCAACGCCTATTCGCTGGTGCAGTCCGGCCTGCTGCTGACCGCGGGCAACGCCGCCGACCGCTACGGCCGCAAGCTGATGCTGGCCAGCGGTCTGGCGCTGTTCGGCATCGGGTCGCTGGGCGCGAGCCTGGCGAGCTCGCCAGGTCAACTCATCGCCGCCCGCGCGGGCATGGGCATCGGCGGCGCGCTGCTGATGACCACCACCCTCGCCGTCGTCATACAGATCTTCGACGACAGTGAGCGCACCAAGGCCATCGGCATCTGGGGCTCGGTCAGCTCGCTGGGCTTCGCCGCGGGTCCGCTGATCGGCGGCGCGCTGCTCAACCACTTCTGGTGGGGCTCGCTCTTCCTGATCAACCTGCCGGTCGCGGTGCTCGGCCTGATCGCGGTGATCCGGCTCGTCCCCGAGTCCAAGAGCCCCAGCGGTGACCGCCCCGACGTGCTCGGCGCGCTGCTGTCCATGATCGGCATGGTGGGCCTGGTCTTCGCCATCATCGCCGGCCCGGATCACGGCTGGCTGTCGGGCCGGGTGCTGACCTCGGCCGCCGTCGGCGTCGTGGGCCTGGCGCTGTTCGCCCTGTGGGAGCTGCGCACCCCGTACCCGATGCTGGACATGCACTTCTTCCGCGACCGCCGCTTCGTCGGCGCGGTGGCGGGCGGCATCCTCGTCGCCTTCGGCATGGGCGGCTCGATGTTCCTGCTGACCCAGCATCTGCAACTCGTCCTGGGATTCGGCCCGTTGGACGCGGGTCTGCGGATGGCTCCGCTGGCACTGACCGTCGTCCTGCTCAACTTCACGGGCCTGGGGGCGCGTCTGATCCCCAAGCTGGGCATCCCCGGCTCGATCGTCACCGGCATGACGCTGCTGGCCGCCGGTCTGGCCGCCATCGCCACGCTCGGCGGCGACAGCTACGGCGGCATGCTGCTCGGCCTGATCGTCATGGGCACGGGTATCGCGCTCGCCATGCCCACCATGGCCAACGCCGTGATGTCGGCGATCCCGCCGGCCAAGGCGGGCGTCGGCGCGGGCGTGAACGGCACGCTGATGGAGTTCGGCCAGGGGCTGGGCGTGGCCGTGCTCGGCGCCGTCCTCAACATCCGCTTCGCCGCGCTGCTCCCGGTCTTCGCCGCGGGCGCCGGTTCGCTGACCGCGGCGCTGGCCAAGGCCCGTACGGACGCCGACCGCGCGGTGATCGCCGACGCGTTCGCCTCCGGCATCCACACCAGCCAGCTGGTCGGCGCGGTCGCCGTACTGCTGGGCGGCCTGGTGGCGGCGCTGCTGCTGAGCCGCGCACAGCGGGTGCAGGCGCCGAGCGCCCTGGCCGAGGAGACGCAGGAGCGCGTCGGCTGAGCCCGGGCGGGGCGTGGGGCGGCTGCGGCGCCGTCGTGGCTGGTCGCGCCCACGCGGCGGAGCCGCACATCGCTACTGCCCCGCGCCCCTTAGGGGGCCCGGGCGCCGCGTGAGCGCAATAGCATCGAGGGCGCACCACCAGGCAGTACGCAGTACGAGTAGCACGCACAGCGAAAGGGAGGCGCGTCATGGCAGCGACGGACGGCCGCGCCAAGAAGCCGCGGACCAGCGTGTGGCTGGCCGACCGCCCCCCGGCCAAGCGGAAGGCGGACCAGCCGGCCGCACTGGACCTCGACAAGATCGTCGAGGCCACGGTCCGGCTGCTGGACTCCGAGGGCCTGACGAAGTTCTCCATGCGGCGTCTGGCGGCCGAACTGGGCGTCACCGCCATGTCGGTCTACTGGTACGTGGAGACCAAGGACGACCTGCTGGAGCTGGCCCTGGACGCCGCCATGGGCGAGATGAGCCTCCCGCAGGAGGCCGCCTCCCGCGAGGAGTGGCCCGCTCATCTGCGCGCGCTGGCCTACGAGTACCGCACCGTCCTCACCGGGCATCCGTGGGTGGCCCAACTGCTGGGCCGGTTCATCAACATCGGCCCGCACGCCCTCGCCTTCGCCAACGCCACCCACCGCATGATGATCAGCAGCGGTCTGCCCATGGAGCAGATCGCCGGCGCGCTCTCGTCGGTCTTCCAGTTCGTGTACGGCTTCGCCACCATCGAGGCACTGTTCAACGCCCGCTGCAAGGAGGCGGGGGTGAACGTGGACGCCTACTTCCAGCAGGTGATGTCCGCGGTGAACGACAAGCCCGCGGTCGCCCAGGACCTGGAGTTCGCCGCCCAGTTCATGGCCGCGCGCGGCGCCGAGACCGTACGGGAGATGCGCGACCGCGACTTCTGCGTCGCCATCGACGTACAGATCAAGGGCATCGAGGCGATGCGGGACCAGCTCGGCGCGCAGGGTGAAGCCGCAGCACAGGATTGACTCCCCGTCGGCCGTCACAGCAGCCGGGAGATCCCTTCGCCCGCCTCAGCAGCCGGGAAGTCCCGCCGCCCGCCTCTCACAGCCGGGTAACCCGCCGCCCGCCTCAGCACCCCGGAAACCCCGTCGGCCGCCCCAGCAGCGCCTCCGCCAGGTCGTCGTAGACCGGTACGTCCCGCCGCAGGTTGACCAGTTCCAGCACGCGCCGGACCGCGGGGGTACGGGCCGTGACGCGCAGCTGGGCGTCGGCCTCGGCGCGGGTGCGCTCGCCGAGCGAGGTGATCAGCGCCAGGCCGCTGGAGTCGATGAAGGACGTGGCGGTGAGATCCATCACGAGGGCGTCCAGCTGGCCGGTCCGCTCCTCGACGATCTTTCGCGCGTCGTCGTACAGCGAGGCGGAGTTGGCGAGGTCGATCTCGTCGGGCATGGCGATCAGCGTGCAGCGGTCGAGATCGTGCCGTACCAGATTGTGTGACATCGACTTCCTCAGTCCCACCAGTGAACCAGAGGTCCGTGGCCGGGCGGGAGCGGCGGCGGGGACCCCACTGCAGTAGGCCGCGTCCTGACCCGATCGCTCCATTTCATCACGCCCGCGCACGCCGGGGGAACGTTCCGATCGAGATCGACCCGAAGAGTCCACGGAGGATAGAGTGTTGGGCATTCGTGTGCTCGCAGTCGGGAATGTGCTGCGGAGCTCTCCTGCGTATGGCCGTGCGGTCGTACACGCCGAAGAGGTTCGTGTTGGATTCCCTGCATTCTTCCGAAGTGCCGTTTACCGATGGGCCGTTGCCCGCCGGAGCGCTGCCTGCCGTTTCGCTGCCCGACGGGCAGGTTCTCAAGAGTGCCCTTGCCGTCGCCGAGTCGCTGACCTCGGCCGCCATCGCGCTGCACGGCGCCGACGGCCCGCGCGCGACGATGCGGACGGCCGTGGACCTCGCCGTCCGGATCGTGCCCGCCGCCGAGTGCGCCGGCATCTCCAGCGTCGAGCGCTCCGCCGGAATCCGCACCCTGGCCTGCACGGATGAAGCCGTACGCGCCGCCGACCGGCTCCACGACGGCGCGGGCGCCCCGCCTCCTTGGCACGACCTGTGGGACCGGCCGGTGGCGCGGGTGGCGTCCGACGGCACGGACACCGGGCCGCTGGGGCTGCGCTCCGTGCTCTCCTACCGGCTGCGCGCCACCAGCCGCAGACTGAGCGTGCTGACGCTGTACGCGCCGCGCGAGCAGGCCTTCGACGACACGGCGGTGGCCGTGGGGCGGATGCTCGTCGCGCACATCACCATCGCCCTGGAGAACGCCACGGCGGAGGAGCAGCTGACCGAGGCGATGCGCACCCGGGACGTGATCGGGCAGGCGGCCGGGTTACTGATGGGCAAGTTCGACATCGACGGCGACGAGGCGTTCGGGCGGCTGGTCAGGGCGTCACAGAAGGAGAACGTGAAGGTACGCGACATCGCCCAGCGCATCGTGAACTCGGCCAACGGGACATGAGTACCCGGGCCCGTACGGCACCGGGTTTCGTCACTGTGCGTGAGGGAACTCGCGCACGATGACCAGTGAGAACGCCCCGGATCCCTTCGCACTGCACCGGTCCCTGGCCGAGAGCGAGGACCTGGACGCCTTTTTGCGTACCCTCACCGACCGGGCGAGTGCGGCCCTGCCGGACGTCGTCTCCGCCAGCATCACCCTGCGCCGCGGGGGCGTACCGGTCACCGTGGCCAGCAGCGACGGGGCCGCGGAAAAGCTGGACGAGCGGCAGTACGAGGGCAGCGGCGGGCCGTGTCTGAGCAGCATGCGCAGCGGGCGCGAGCAGCATGTGGCCGACTCCGCCGAGGAGCGGCGCTGGCCCGAGTTCGCCCTGGCCGCCGTGGAGTTGGGCATCAGGTCGGTGATGGCCCTCCCGCTCGCGGACGAGGACGAGTCGCTGGGCGCGCTCAACCTGTACGCGCGCCCGCCGGGCGTCTTCGCCGACCGGCTGGACACCGCCCGGCTGCTGGCCGCGCGGGCCACCGGCGCCGTCGTGGTGGCCCAGCGCATCCAGCGCCACCTGGAACTGGCCCAGGACGTCCGCCGGGCGATGGTCTCGCGCAGCGTCATCGACCAGGCGATCGGCATCATCATGGCGCGCGGGCGGGTGGACGCCGACACCGCCCTGGAGATCCTGCGCCGCTCCTCGCAGAGCCGGAACATCAAACTGCGGCAGATCTGCGTGGAGCTGGTGACACAGACCGGCCGCAGGCCACCCTCTCCCAAGGACCTCAGCCCGCGGCCGGAGCGCACCTGAACCGGCCGCGGGTTTGTGCCGAACCGGCTTTACACGCTCGGCAGCGTGTCCCCCTGCACCGCCTGGATGTCCAGCTCCACCCGCAGCGTGGTGCCGATCGCCGCGATGCCCGCCGCCACCACCTGGTTGTAGTTCATCTTGAAGTCCTCGCGGCGCAGTTCGGCCGTGGCGCGGAAGGCGGCGCGCACCCCGCCCCACGGGTCGGGGCCGCTGCCGAGGTAGCTCAGATCCAGGTCCACCGGGCGCACCACACCGTGCAGGGACAGCTCGCCGTGCACCGTCCAGCGGTCGGGCCCCGCGGCATCGATCCCCGTACTGACAAAGGTGATCTCCGGGTACGTCTCCACGTTCAGGAAGTCCGCCGAACGCAGATGCCCGTCGCGCAGCGCGTTGCCGGTATCCACGGTCGCGGCCTGGATGACGGCCTGCACCGCGGACTTCTCCGGCTCCTGGGCGATCTCGATCCGGCCGCCGAACTCGGTGAACCGCCCGTGCACGCTGGAGATCCCCAGGTGCTGGGCGACGGCGGCGACCGTGGAGTGCATCGGGTCGATGGTCCAGGTCCCCGGCGGGGGCAGCTCGGCGCCGCCCTGGCGCGCCAGCACCACCGTGCCGACCTCCATGCGGCCGCTGGCGGTCACGATCGCGCTGGCGGCGGCCGGCGCGTAGCCGACGGCCGTGACGATCACCGTGTACGGGCCGGCCGGCAGCGGCTGCTCGTCGCGTACCGCCCCGTCCTGCCCGGCGGTGGCCCGCAGCACCTGGGCGCCGGTCATGTCGGTGACGGTCAGCACCGCGTGCTGCACCGCCCAGCCGTCCCGGGTGCGCACCTGCGCCCGCACCCCCGCGCCGGTCCCCGGCCCCGCCGCTCCCGCTCCCACGCCGCCCGTCGAACTCATTCCCACTCCCGATGTCGTGCCCTGATACGTGTGCGGGCCCCGGCCGGCGGCGGGCAGGCCGTCCCCTGCCTGTGTGCCCGCCGCCGCCGGAGCCCTGGGCGTGTCCGCGAGATCCCGCCTGCCCGACGGGCGAACGACGGGGCCTCGCGGACACGCCCTGATGACCGGACCGGGGAGCGTCTCCGCTCAAAAGCGCGCCCCGGTCCGGGGTCTTGAGGCCGGGGCCGCCCACGGCGGACGGCCCCGGCTCCCGGGTCAGTCCCCGGGGTGCGCCAGCTCGACGTCGTAGCCGTCCACGCCACGGGCGTCCAGCGTCAGCCCGTTGGCCACCGGCGGGTAGCCGCTGGCGATGACCGTGTAGTCCCCCGCGTCCAGGTCGGTGAAGGCGTACGCGCCGTCCTCACCGGTGGTGGCGGTGGCCACGACGTTGCCCGCCGCGTCCACGAGCGTGACCCGCGCGTCGGCCAGCGGCCGCCGCGTACCGTCCTGCCCGCCTGCCCGCACGATGCCCTGCACACGGGCGCCGGACAGCAGCTCGATCTCCAGGCGGGTGGTGCCCTGGCCGCCGACCTCGACCGGCAGCGCGGTCGGCCGGAAGTCGAGGGCGTTGACGGCGACCGTGTACGAGCCGACCGCCAGCTCCTCGAAGCCGAACTGGCCCTCCTCACCGGTCTTCCCGGTGGCCAGCACCTCGCCGCGGACATCGGTGACCACGACCATCGCGCCCTGGACCGGCTGCCCGGTGACCGCGCTGCGCACCTGGCCGGTCAGTCCGCTGGTGCCCGAGAGCAGGATGTCGTAGCCCAGCGGCTGGTCGCCGACGACGACCGTGGAGGCCTGCGGCTGGTGGCCGTCGGCCGCCGCGATCAGTACGTAGCTGCCGGCGCCGGGGGCGCTGAGCGCGTACGAGCCGTCGCCCTGGGCCACCGAGCGGCCCAGCTGGCTGCCGCCCAGCGAGATCAGGGTCACCGCGGAGCGCGGGACGGGGCTGCCCTCGGCGTTGCGTACGAACCCGTGGATCGCGGGACCCCGCGGTGCCTGCTCGCCGCCCGTGGACGCGAAGCTTGCCAGCGGCTGGGTCGCGGCCGTCTTCTGCTGCGCCCAGGCCGGAGTGTGCTCGTCCTGCGGAGCCGGCGCGCCCACCAGCGCGGGCACCGGCTCCTGTGCCGCGGCGGCGGCCGGAGCGGCCGCGGACGGCGCGGGAGCCTCGGACTGCGCCAGCGCCCCCTGGGTCCGCAGCGGAACCTCCTTGATGAACAGGGTGAACAGGAAGGCCAGCAGCGCGCAGGGCGCCGCGTATAGGAACACATCGCCCACGCCGTGGCCGAACGCGGCCTCGGTGATGGTGCGCAGCGGAGCGGGCATGGCGGACAGGTCCGGGATGCCGTCCCCGCCCCCGGCCTTCTTGGCCAGCTCGGCGCCCTGCGGGCCGAGCTCCATCAGCCCGTCCTTGACGTAGTGCGCCACGCGGTTGGAGAGCACCGCGCCCAGCGCCGAGACGCCCACCGCACCGCCCAGCGAGCGGAAGAAGGTGACCACCGCGCTCGCCGAGCCGAGGTCCTTGGGGGCGACCTGGTTCTGGGTGGCCAGCACCAGGTTCTGCATCATCATGCCGATGCCCAGGCCCATCAGCGCCATGAAGATCGCGATGCGCCAGTACGGGGTGTCGTAGCGGATGGTGCCCAGCAGACCCAGCCCCGCCGTCACCAGCACACCGCCGGTGACCAGCCAGGCCTTCCACTTGCCGGTCTTGGTGATGATCTGGCCCGAGACGGTCGAGGAGACGAACAGGCCGCCGATCATGGGGATCGTCATGACGCCGGACATCGTCGGCGACTTGTCGCGCGCCAGCTGGAAGTACTGGCTGAAGAAGACGGTGCCCGCGAACATCGCGATACCGACGAACAGCGAGGCCGCGGAGGCCAGAGTGATCGTCTTGTTGCGGAACAGCCGCAGCGGGATGATCGGCTCGCTGGCCCTGGACTCGGTCAGCAGGAACAGCGCGCCCAGCACGATCGCGCCCGCGATCATGGTGTAGGTCTGCCAGGACAGCCAGTCGTAGTTCTTGCCCGCGAAGGTGACCCAGATCAGCAGCAGGGACACGGCCGCGGAGATGAACAGCGCGCCGGCCCAGTCGACCTTGACGCCCTCGCGCTTGACCACCGGCAGCTTCAGCGTCTTCTGCAGCACGATCAGCGCGATGATCGCGAAGGGTACGCCGACGTAGAAGCACCAGCGCCAGCCGAGCCAGTCGGTGTCGGTGATCACGCCGCCGAGCAGCGGGCCGCCGACGGTGGCGACGGCGAAGACCGCGCCCAGGTAGCCGCTGTAACGCCCGCGCTCACGCGGGGAGATCATCGCGGCCATCACGATCTGTGCCAGCGCGGACAGACCGCCCACGCCGATGCCCTGCACCACACGGCAGGCGATCAGCATCCCGGCGTTCTGCGACAGACCGGCGACCACCGACCCCAGCACGTAGATGACCAGTGCCAGTTGGACCAGCAGCTTTTTGCTGAACAGGTCCGAGAGCTTGCCCCACAGCGGCGTCGTCGCGGTCATCGACAGCAGCGCCGCCGTGACGACCCAGGTGTACGCGCTCTGTCCGCCGTCCAGATCATGAATGATCTCGGGCAGCGCGTTGGAGACGATCGTCGAGGACAGAATGGCGACGAACATGCCGAGCAGCAGCCCGGACAGCGCCTCCATGATCTGACGGTGCGTCATCGGGGCCCCGTCGGGGGCCGGGTGGCCCCCTCGTTTGGCGTGGCCGCCCCGCACACCGGCTGGTGTGGTCGTAGCCATGTGGTTCCTTTTCATCCTGCGGGTGTACGGGTGGTGGAGTCGTAGTGCGCCCGGCTGCGGCAGTCGCCGAAGCTCGTACGGAGCCTGGCCAGCAGCTCGTTGAGGTGGCCGACGTCGGCGTCGGACCAGTCCTGCAGGTAGTGGGCGAGCGATTCGGTGTAGCGCTCGGCGAGCCTGGCCAGCAGCTCCCTGCCGCTCGGCGTCAGGCTCAGCAGCCGCGAGCGCTTGTCCTGCGGGTCGGGCCGGCGCTCGATCCAGCCGCGCTCGGCGACGTGCGCGACATGGCGGCTGGTCACCGACATGTCGATGGCGAGCAACTCGGCGAGCCGGCTCATCCGCATCTGCCCGTACCGGTCGAGCAGACTGAGCACCCCGGCCGAGGCGGGCGGGCAGTCGGGCGGCAGCAGCCGCCCCACCTCTCGCTTGACCGCGCCGATGGCACTGAGCTGCCGGGCCAGCTCCTCGTACTGACTCTGAGCGGCCACGGGCACCTCCACGCATTCATTTGTTGCTTTAGGCAACCGTAGGTCTATTTGGTTGTTGCAGGCAAACGAATCTGGGGCCGGTGGGGTAAAGGAACCGGAAAGCCTGATCCGCCCCGCGGTCAAAGGCTCCGATGGGTGATGTAAAGGCGCTGGTCAGGGTGGGTAGGTCTGGGCGTGCTGGGATGCGGTGGCCGCGGATACGGACAAGACGGACGCGAGGGGGCGCCATGGCACTGCCCAGGAAGAAGGCGCGGCGCATCACCGTCGACGGTGTCGCCTATTGCTGGCAGCTCCGCCGCCGCCCCACCTACTGCCAGGGGATGGGCTGGTCCCCTCTGACCTACGCGGTCGAGTCCGCCGAGGCTCCGGGCGCCGCCCTGGTCGTCACGACCGGCCGCGCCCACCCCACCAACTGGCTCGATATCCCCGCGGCGCCGCTCCTGCCCGCCGAAGTCGCCGCGGCCATCCGCGCTGCCCGCGCCGACGGCTGGACCCCTGACCGCCCCGGCCGCCCCTTCCTCCTGGACCGCTCGGCGGGCTTCGTCCCCTTCTGAGTCGCGCGGCCCCGTATGCCGTACGGAACTTCGGCGGCGCGGGGCCCGCACCCGTGACTGTGACTGTGCCGCGTCACACGCAGCCCAGAGGTGTGCCGGAACGCGGGCGTTCGCTAGGGTCCTTCCCTATGGCGAACAACCCCCAGAACCCCGCCGACGGCAACTACGACCCGGCCGGCAGCACCCAGATGTTCCGGGCTTTCGTGGACGAGGGCGCGCCGCAGGGCCGCCGCGCCGCCGCCCCGGCCTCCTCCGGCCCGCGCGTGGGCGTGATCGTCGGTGTCATCGTCGCGATCGTGGTCGTCGCCGCGGCGGCCTGGCTGGCCTTCTCCTAGCCGCCAACTCGCTGATGCGGTCCGCCTGTTCGGCCACCGTCTGTCACCCGATGGGCGGCGGTACGAGCACCCGGGCGGGCCTGCCCGCCGTCGCCGGGTCCAGGGCGTTGCGCACCGGCCGCAGCGCGATGGGGGCGTACGGCAGCCCGAAGTGCGAGCCGAAGTCCCGCGGGCACAGCTGCTGGACGGTGCAGCGGTGCACCGCGGCGCCGGGCCCCGCCGTCAGGTACGGGTGCCGGGGCGGGGCCAGCACCCCGTCCTGTCCGGTGGCGATGACGGCGTAGTCGACGCCCGGCACCGTGTCACCGCCCGCGTCCGGCCGGCGGGCGGCCCGCCACGGGAAACCGATGCGAGGGTGCACCTCCGCACGCTCCCCCTCATGCCACGCTCCCCCTTGGGCCGAACGGGCGAAGTAGCGTGCTCGGCACAAGGACCGGCCGGAAATGTGCGCTCGCTCCGGGGCCGCGTTGGATCTTCGGCCCCGTCCGCATACCGTCGGCCCGGTGAGCGAGTGCAACGACGTCGAACCGAACGGCCGTGCCGTCCGCATCGCCGTGTCGGTGAGTGCCGCCCTCCTGGTCGGCGGGCTGCTGTGCTGCGTGTGCTGGTGGACGGGCTGGTGGACCTTGGGGTTCGGCTGGCTGTCGGCGAAGCTGACGGCGAAGGCCGCCGTCGCGGCGCCGCTGGTGCTTTTCGCCCTGATCGCCTGGCGCGGGCGCCGCCGCCGCCGCTGAGGCAACGCGCCCTGCCCGGGCGGCCGTTGGCCCGCCCGCCCGCACGCCGCGCTGCGGCCCATCCGTACGCCGCGCTACGGCTCGCCCGTACGCCGCGCTACGGCCCGTCCTTCGGCGCCGCGACGAACCGCTGCGACACCTGCATCTCGAAGCGCGTATCGCCCGTGCGGCCCGCGTGCTTGAGGCACCAGACCTGGGCCTCGTCCGCCGTCCCTATATCGCCGGACCGCTCCCCGCACACCACACACCGGCCGACGTAGCGGGCCCGGTCACCGGGGTCCGCCGCCAGCGTCCAATCGGCGAACCGATACCGCTTCGTCATCACGCCTCCCCCGGACATCTTGCCGCCTCCCCGCCGCTCCCGCCTGTCCCGGCCTCCGCGGCGGCGGCCAGCCGTCCGCCCCGGCTGTCCGCCACCCGCATCACATCCCACAGCGCCTCGACCAGCCGATGCACCATCCCCCGCAGCTCGACGGTTGACACCTCGGGTTCCCCCAACAACTCCCCGGCCCGCTCCAGCGCCTCGACCCCCGCGTCCAGCTGCACCGCCTCCATCCGGTCGGCCAGTCGCGACACGTACCCGTCCCCGTCCGACGCGACGTAACACTGCTGCCCTTCGGGCCCGCTCCAGGGCAGCAGCCGCAGCCCCGCGGCCTCTCCGCTCATGCCCCGCCCCCCACCCCGTACGCGAGCAGGTAGGGCCGCACCATGGCGGTCGCGTCCCCGTCGATCGGCTCGTCGAGGGGGTGCCGCCGCGGCGGCCGGGGGTGGTCGTGCAGCGGCGTGGTGTTGACGACCCGGGCGGTGAGCAATTCCCGCAACCATCCGGTGGCGCGGGCGATACGGTGACTCATGTCGGCGCTCCTCATGCGGCGTTGGCCACGCCCCGGGGCCGGTTGCAGCGGCCGCCGGGGCCTTTAGCTGGAGGGCAGCCTATCTAGGGTTGATATATCTGTCTACGGCTAAAGTATCTCGCTTGCAATGGCACACTTTGCCTAGCGTGGTCATGTGATCGAATTTGCCCCTGACCGGCCTCGCTGGCGCCAAGTCGCCGACGTGATCCGTGATCGGATCACCGATGGCACGTATCCGCCCGGGGCGCGAGTTCCTTCGGTTCTCCAGATCGAGGAGGAGTTCGGGATCGCCGGGGTGACGGCCCAGAAGGTGCACCGTGGATTGCGCGCGGAGGGCCTGATCTACACCGAACCGGGCCTGGGGTCATTCGTCTCGCAGCACCTGTCGGAAGGCCAGCTGCGCCCCAAGTGGGTCCAGATCGCCGACGTGATCCGGGGGCGGATCGCCAGTGGTGAGTACCCGCCGCGCCACCTCATCTCCGAGGTGCGGCTGGAGCAGGAATTCGGTACGGCGCGGGCGACCGTACGCAAGGTCACGGCCGCTCTCCGGGAGGAGGAACTCATCATCACCACCCGCGGGATGGGTTCTTTCGTCGCGGAGGGCGCCGCGGAGAAGCTGAAGGCGTCCGGCAAGGACTCGGCGGCCGACGCCTGAGCGGGCTCGTTGGCGTCCGGTGCACTTCCGTGCCCCGTGAGGGGCGCGGGGCAGTGTCGCTATGCGGCTCCGCTGCGTGGGCGCGACCAGCCCCCACCGGCCCGCAGGTTCATGACCGGGCCTCCAGCGGAGCTCAAGGCGTCAGCGGTGGCCCAGCACGTTGACCACCCGGCCGTTGGGGTCGCGTACGAAGAAGCGGCGGACGCCCCACTCCTCGTCCTGCAACGGGTGCACGATCTCCGCGCCGCTCGCCTTCACCGCCGCGTAGGCCGCGTCCACGTCGTCCACCTCGACGCTCAGGTCGGGCGGGACCGGCGCCGTTTTGTCCTCGGCCATGACGCTGATCTGTGCCGCCGGGACGGCCGGCGAGGCGAGCGTCATGATCCAGCCGTGGTTCATGACCTCCTCGAAACCCAGCAGGCCGTAGAACTCCCGGCTCTCCTCCACGGCCGTTGACTGGACATGGGGTACGACACGGCGGACGGTCATCGGCAACTCCCCGAGCAGACGGACGTGTTGGTGCGGCTCCTCGGGTTCCAGGGCCGGTCCGAGGCCGCGATACGCATCCTCCATCGAACCGGTGTCCATGGCGAGGCCCCGCACACGCGCCGCAGCCGAGCGCGGGTCACGGCGTGGTGGCCCGCGCGCGTACCAGGAGGTTCTGCGCCGCCAGGCCGATCGCCAGGTACGCGTACAGGGACACCGTCCCCAGCACCCCGGTCCCGGCCGCGTGGTCGATCCACAGGCCCAGCCCCAGGTGCACGGCCACCGAGGCCACCCACAGCCCGGTCGTGGCCGCGGTCCCCTTGCGCAGCACGTCGCCCTGCGGGCCGCGCCAGACGCGTACGGTCCGCGCCCTGGCCGCGCCGAAGCCCGCCGCGGCAGCCAGGCTCACCACCAGGAGGACGACCGGAAGCGCGGTCAGCGAACGGTCCTTGACGACCGAGGCGACGCCGAAGGCGATCCCCAGGACGCCCAGGACACCGAGGACCGCCGGGGCGATCAGCGAGCCGATTCGCCGCACGGGACGGGTGCGCAGCTGCTGCCGCACCACCAGGCCGATGACCAGTACGGCGAGGACGAGGGCGCCGTTCGTGCTCTGCACGCCCGTCCCTCAGGCCTTCGGCTGAGTGAAGCGGATGCGGTTGCCGAAGGGGTCGCGCAGGCCGCAGTCGGTGCCGTACGGGCGGTCGGTGGGCTCCTCGGTGAACTCGACGCCCCGGGCGAGGAGCGTTTCGTAGGTCGTGCGGCAGTCGTCCGTGGTGAAGATGAGCCAGCCGCCCATCGCCCCCTTGGTCACCAACTCCCGGACCTGCTGGGCCGTTTCCTCGGACATCGCCGGAGCGCCCGGCTTCTCCAGCAGGATCTGGCGCTCCGGGTGGCCGGGAACGCTGACGGTCAGCCAGCGCATGAAGCCCATGTCGATGTCGGCGGTGACCTCCAGGCCGAGCTTGCCGACGTAGAAGTCGAGGGCCTCGTCCTGGTCGAGGACGTATATCTGCGATTGCGTGATGGCGTTGAACATGTCGATCACGCTACCGGGCGGGCCGGCGGGAAACTTATCCGGAACTGCTCAGCCTGCGGGCCGCGTCCACGCCATCGTGAAGCACGTCGGCACGCCCGCGGCCAGTGCCTCCTTGCGGTACGTCCTCGGCGGCCGGCCGACGATGTCGCGGAAGGTGCGGCTGAAGGTCCCCGGGCTGGAGAAGCCGACGTCGAAGCTGATGTCCGTCACGCTGCGCTCGGTCTCCCGCAGCAGGAACATCGCGCGCTCGATACGGCGGCGCTGCAGATAGCGGTGCGGCGTCTCGCCGAACGTGGCCCGGAAGGTGCGCGCGAAGTGCGCGGGGGACACATGGGCGATCCGGGCCAGCGCCGGGACGTCCAGCGGCTGCGCGTAGGCGCGGTCCATCGCATCCCGTGCCCGCAGCATGCGGCGATTGGTCTCTTCTACGGCGCGGCTCACGCCGCCATCCCACCACGGACCTCCCCACGGGCCCGCAACAGCCCTGCCGCCCGTACCGGGGCCCGCCTTCTGTACGCGGGGTGGTCCGGGCCCGGGACCGGCACTCCGGGACCCGGACACCGCGCGTTCTTCCGGTCGTTCTCACTTCCAGGGGTCGGAGAAGGACCGGCCCGGCACCGGCTTGGCGATGAGCGCCACGGGGATGAAGAAGCTGACCTGGCCGATCGCGAACATCAGGGTGGCCAGCGCCTTCTCCTCGTAGTGCTCGGCCGCCAGGGCGTACAGCTCGTCGCTGACCCTCTCGCCGTGTGCGGAGGGCTGGAGCACGGCCTCCACCAGGGCCAGCGCGGCACGCTCGGCGCCGGTGAAGTACGGCGAGTCCTGCCAGGACGCCACCGAGGTGATCCGCTCCTCCGACTCCCCGGCCTTGCGCAGGAAGCCCGTGTGCAGAACAGTCAGGTAGGTGCTGCCGACGATCTGGCCGGCCCGCAGCTGGACCAGGCTGATCGTGGCGCGCGGCACCGACCCGTTGCCGACGGCCTTGAACAGCGCCGCCGACACCTGAGCCACCTCCGGCACGAGCTGCGCGGGGTCCTCGGACATCCGCGGAACCATCGGGACCTCTGCCGTGATCGCACGCGTTCCCATATCCGTCTCTCCTTCGGTCTCTCACTGTCGCTGTCACTGCCCTGACGCCGCGCGGCAGCCAGATGTGACCGATGGAGGAAAGAAAGTTTCTCCCGCGGAGATCCGTCGGCAGCGCCCTACGGGAGTACGGCGGAGCAGGGGAGCCGGGGGTCGGGTGCCGCGGCGGCGAGCAGGGTGGCCGCTGTGGTGGCGACGCGGACCCAGTAGATCGTGGTGG
The DNA here is from genome assembly GCF_058245575.1 of Streptomyces sp. UF-297. NCBI lineage: Bacteria > Bacillati > Actinomycetota > Actinomycetes > Kitasatosporales > Streptomycetaceae > Streptomyces > Streptomyces sp. UF-297. Next base: position 32,454 of record NZ_JBSIBZ010000070.1, read on the forward strand.
TGGCCGGCCCCGACCACCTGCGCCCGTGGCTGTGGAGCAGGAGCTTGAGTGCGAGGATGTGGCCGTCCTCGGCGGCCGGGGCGGGGAGCGCGGCGAAGAGTTCGTGGGCGGGGCGGTCGAAGAGGGCCTGTTCCAGGGTGCAGAGCCGCACTCGCCCCGCGATGGCGGCTGTCGGTGCGCCGCCCGCGACCAGGTCGAGGGCGCAGGAGTGCAGCGCGAGAGCGATCAGGGCGCAGGCCTTGGCCTCGGTGCCGGACGCGTCAACTCCCCAGGTGCGGTAGGAGTCCCGCAGCCGCAAGCGGAGTGCCGGGTCCCCTCGGGCGTGGGCGAGTACACGGTCCGCGAAGGCCGTGCAGTAGCTCCAGGCGGTCGGCCGGCCGGTGTCCATCGCGCCTCCCTCGGGGCGTACGCGATTCAACTCCGCATCCGGCGGGTCCGCCAGATGCTCCGGTCAGCGCCAGGACACCTTCACGTCCCGGGTGTCGATGTGCATGCCCCAGGGGACGCGCCAGGCATCCACGCACACGCGCCAGGTGGCGGTCTTCTCCGTGCCGCCGGGGAGGGGCGCCGGCAGGGGGCGGGCCGATGTGATGGTGGCCCAGTCGACGCCGAGGGCGCCGATGATGTGGGTGCCCAGGGTGACGGTGCCCGAAGTGACGGCGCTGCCGCCGGTGTTGCGGAAGGTGACGCTGACCTTCTCGCACCAGCGGACGTCGGTGTCGGCGAGGCGGGGCCGCTCCGTGGTGAGGGACGCGGGGGCCGGGGGCCGGCTGGGGGGTGCGGGCGTCGACGGCGCGGACGGCCGGTGGGGGACCGAAGGGGAGGGGGAATCACTCCCCGGTCCGCCGGGGGTTCCGGGGGTGCCGGAGGTGCCCGGGTGGGGCGAGGTGCCCGTACGGCCGGAAGGTGCGGTGCCGGAAGAGGAGGCGCCGGAAGGGGAGTTGGCGCTTCCGCCCGCCGGGGGTGCACCGTCGCCGGAGGTGCCCGGCGTGCGGGGTGCGGCAAGGTCGCCGGGGCCGGTGCCGTCCCCGTTCTTGCCCCCGTTGTCGCGCCTGTCCTTGCCCCCGTTGGTGTGCGAGGAGCCGTCCAGCGGCACCAGTTCGATGCCGTCCTGGGGTGGTACGGGCCGGGTCGGTGCGCGGTGGTCGGACGGGCCGGCCGCGCCCACCGCCACATAGCCCTTGTCGCCGCCTCCACCCCCGCATCCGCAGAGCAGGGTGCCGAGGCACAGCAGGGCCGCCGATGAGGAGACGAGCGCCGTCCGTCGCATGGGGCCAGTGTTACTGACGGTCAGTCAGGTGTATAGCCCCGTGGAGCGGGCGACCGGTGCCGGTCGCGCATCGGGCAGGGATCGGGCTGCGTCAGGCTGTGTCAGTCGGAGATCAGGCCCTCGCGGAGCTGGGAGAGGGTGCGGGTCAGCAGTCGGGAGACGTGCATCTGGGAGATGCCGACCTCTTCACCGATTTGCGACTGCGTCATGTTCGCGAAGAACCGCAGCATGATGATCTGGCGCTCCCGGGGCGGGAGTTTGGCCAGGAGTGGCTTGAGGGACTCGCGGTACTCCACGCCCTCCAGCGCGCTGTCCTCGTACCCGAGACGGTCCGCGAGGGAGCCCTCGCCGCCGTCGTCCTCGGGGGAGGGGGAGTCCAGGGAGGAGGCGGTGTACGCGTTGCCGACCGCGAGGCCGTCGACGACGTCCTCCTCCGACACGCCCAGGCACAGGGCGAGTTCGGGCACGGTGGGCGAGCGGTCCAGCTTCTGCGCGAGCTCGTCGCTGGCCTTGGTCAGGGCCAGGCGCAGCTCCTGAAGGCGGCGCGGGACCCGTACGGACCAGGACGTGTCGCGGAAGAAGCGCTTGATCTCACCGACGACGGTCGGCATCGCGAACGTGGGGAATTCCACGCCGCGTTCGCAGTCGAAACGATCGATGGCCTTGATCAGACCGATCGTGCCGACCTGGACGATGTCCTCCATCGGCTCGTTCCTGCTGCGGAATCGGGCCGCCGCGTAACGCACGAGCGGGAGGTTCAGCTCGATGAGCGTGTCACGGACGTACGTACGCTCCGCGCTGTCCTTGTCGAGCGTGGCCAGCCGCAGGAACAGGGAGCGGGAGAGCGTGCGGGTGTTGATGGCGTCGTCGTCATGCGTGTGCGGTGCCGGCGTCTCGGCCGGCGCTGCTTGCGCGGGAATCGCGGGAAGCACCTTCGAGCTGCCCAGTTCTACGGACATGCCACCCCCTTGAGGTCGCGGTTGGTCGCTACGGCGCCCCGGCCCAGTCGGACCGAGGAGTTATGCCTCCACCTGAATACCGGAGGCGGCGCCATGGCAAACGCTCTTCCTGCAGAATGTCACATGTCGGCAACACGCTGTAGCGCCAAGTCGACATATCTGTGCAGGAACGGGTCGCTCGTCCCGGTTAGGCCTCGATCCTGTTTGCGGATCGGAGCCTGGCGAAGGATCGTGACAGTAGCCGCGATACATGCATCTGCGACACCCCGAGCTCCGCACTGATCTGTGATTGCGTCAAGTTGCTGTAGTAGCGGAGCAAAAGGATCCGCTGCTCGCGCTCGGGCAGCTGTACGAGAAGGTGTCGTACCAGGTCACGGTGTTCCACACCGGCCAGCTCGGGATCCTCGTACCCCAGCCGGTCCAGCAGGCCGGGAAGTCCGTCGCCCTCCTGGGCCGCTTCCAACGACGTTGCGTGGTAGGAGCGTCCGGCCTCCAGGCAGGCCAGCACCTCGTCCTCGCCGATCTTGAGCCGCTCGGCGATCTCGGCGGTGGTGGGGGAGCGGCCGTGCAGCACGGTCAGGTCCTCGGTCGCGCCGTTCACCTGAACCCACAGTTCGTGCAGGCGGCGCGGTACGTGGACGGTGCGCACGTTGTCCCGGAAGTAGCGCTTGATCTCGCCCACGACGGTGGGCATCGCGAACGTCGGGAACTGGACACCGCGGTCCGGGTCGAAGCGGTCGATGGCGTTGATCAGCCCGATGGTGCCGACCTGGACGACGTCCTCCATCGGCTCGTTGCGGCTGCGGAAACGTGCCGCCGCGTAGCGCACCAGCGGCAGGTTCGCCTCGATGAGCGCCGCTCGTACCCGCGAGTGCTCGGGGGTGCCGGGCTCCAGCCCGGCCAGCTCCGCGAACAGCACCTGGGTCAGCGCCCGGGTGTCCGCGCTCCTGCTCTCGCGGGATGGAGCCTTGGGCGCAGTACGGGCCGTCACGGTCACGCCACCCCTTTTCGGTTGACCAGGTCCATTCATCCGGCAAAAGCGGTCATAGCATCACAAGACATGTCCACTGTGTGCAAGCACCGCATTACACCGTGTTGGGGGCACAGTTGACCGCCCCCTCGGAGGGCGGCAGGGGCAGAGTTGGCGCAAAAGAGCCCCTCGCCCATAGGGCGAGGGGCTTTGCGGATGCGATCGGAATGCTGCGATCAGAATGCGTAGTCGGCGATGACCCAGGTGGCGAACTCCCGCCACTGGCCCGCAGCCGCCTGGTGCGCGGGGTGCTCGATGTAGCGCTTGAGGGCATCGGTGTCCGCGACGGCCGAGTTGACGGCGAAGTCGTACGCGATGGGCCGGTCGGTGATGTTCCAGGCGCACTCCCAGAACTCGAGCTCGGGGATCTGGTCCGGCAGCGCCTCGAAGGCCCGTACGGCGGCGGCCACGCGCGGCTCGTCGCGCCCCACGCCGTCATTGAGCTTGAACAGGACGAGGTGACGTATCACTGGGCTGCCCTTCGTGTGTGCGGCTCCGCGCCGCCACCGGGCGGCCGGGTCAGCTGATCAGCTGGGTCATGAACTCGCCCACGCCCTGGGCAGCGGACGAGATGCCCTCGAACCCTATCTGGACGAGATCGGCGGCCCTCGAAGGGGAGGTGATGATCGTGTAGAGCACGAAGACGATGACCAAGTACAACGCGATCTTCTTCGCCTGCGCCATGAGTCCCGTCTCCCCTACGGCCGTACCTGCGTGTCCCCAGTGCAGTCGGGCGAGTCTAACCACTCCCGCCCCATGACAGGACCCGCGAACGGAGCGCTACGGTTCCCTCTTCTGCCGCTTCCTGTGCCTTATTGATCTACCCGGGTCGCTTTGTGTTCGTCCGAGGGACCACTTTGGTGATCACCCAAGTGCCCGGCCGTCTTTTGACGCCGTCCCTACTGATCGGCTCTTTAAGGACCAAAGGCCCGCCAAGCGGGGTCCTTCGCCTGCCGGTTGGCGGCCCGGCACAGCGCAGGATGGGGGTGTGCCCAGCGGATCTGGCAGGAATCCGCAGGCGCACGGGACCGGACCTCACTGCGGGGTCCACGCCGCGAGCTTCCCCCCTGACTGCGGCGTGGACTTGGAGGTCGGTCCTCACCGGGGGAAGCGGCTTGTCCCCCCGATGCCGCTTCCCCCGACCGAACCACCGGAGCCCCGGCTCCGAGCCCGCCCCGGACCCCCCTCCGGAGCGCGACCCCAGGTCACGGCTCGGCGCCGGGGCTCTTGGCATGAGGCGCCGGGGCATTCGGCATCAGGCGCCGGGGACTGTGCGGCCGGGTGCCTAGACTGGCCCTTCCGGGGGCGAGGCGGACGGCGTACGCCATGGAAGCGGTGGACGCGGAGCGGAGAGCGGCAGTGGCGATGGGCGTCGATGGCGGCGTGGCGGATCCGCCCGCCGAGGTGCTGACCGAGGCCGCCGCGACCTTCGGGCTGCTGGCCTCGCCCGCGCGGCTGCACATCGTGTGGGTGCTGGCCCAGGGCGAGAGCGATGTCAGCGGGCTCGCCGAGCGGGTCGGCGGCGCGCTGCCCGCGGTCAGCCAGCATCTGGCGAAGCTGAAGCTGGCGGGTCTGGTGCGCTCGCGCCGCGAGGGCCGCCGGGTGGTGTATCTGGTCGACGACCCGGACGTGGTGTCCATGGTGCGCTGGATGGTGGGTCAGCTGACCGACCGCGAGGGCCGTACCGATGGCGCGGCGGGCCGGGCCCTGCCGGGGCGTGTCCGTGGTCTGGGCGCCTGAGGGCGCCGCGGACCCGGTTTCCAGCGCACCGCCCGCACCCCGTACGGCCCCTGCTTCCTTGCTCTGCCTCACCTCACTGGAAGTACTGCGGCACCTGGAGAGCGGGCCGCGCGGCCTGACCGAGGCGCAGGCCGAGGACCGGCTGCTGCGCTGCGGTGAGAACACCCTGCCCGGCGCCCGCCCGCTGCCCTGGCCCTGGCGCTTCGCCCGCAGCCTGCGCGACCCGTTCACGGCGGTGCTGCTGGTGCTCGGCCTGGTGTCGGCGGCGGTCGCCTCCTGGGGCACGGCCTGTGTGATCTCGGTGCTGGTGGTGGTCAGCTGCCTGCTGCGCAGCGCCGGTGAGCACCGCGCCGAGCGGTCCACGGCCGCGCTGCGCGAGCTGGTCGCCACCACCGCGACCGTACGGCGCCGCGCGGGTCCGGATGCCGCGCCGGTGAGCCGGGAGATTCCCGTGGACGAGCTGGTGCCGGGCGATGTGGTCCAGCTGGGCCCCGGTGATCTGGTGCCGGCCGATGTGCGGCTACTGCGCGCGAGCGGGCTGGCCGTACGGCAGGCCGCGCTCACCGGTGAGAGCGCTCCCGTGCCCAAGCACCCGGTGGACGCGCCGCCGCCGGACGAGCCGGGAGCGGCGCCGCTGTGGCGCCCCGAGCTGTGCTTCCAGGGCAGCAGCGTCACCTCCGGCAGCGGCACCGCGCTCGTCGTGGCCACGGGCGGGCAGACCCTGCTGGCGGCCGGGACGCGAGGGAAAGCGGCCGCCGCGTACGGGAAGGGCCGGGCCAAGAGGCGCGGGCGCCGTGTCAGCTCCTTCGACCGCTCCGTGAACGGCATCTCCTGGATCCTGATCCGCTTCATGCTGCTGACCCCGCCGCTGGTGCTGATGGCGAGCGCCGCGCTGCGCGGCCGGGGCCTGGAGACGCTGCCGTTCGCGGTCGCGGTGGCGGTCGGGCTGACCCCGGAGATGCTGCCGGTGGTCGTCACCGCGGCGCTGGCCCGCGGCGCCCGGCTGCTGGCCCGCACCAGTTCGGTGATCGTCAAGCGGCTGCCCGCGCTGCACGACCTCGGCGCGGTCGATGTGCTGTGTACGGACAAGACGGGCACCCTCACCCAGGACCGTCCGGTGCTGGAGCGCGCCCTGGACCCGTACGGCCGCGAGGACGCCGGCGTGGCGCACTGGGCCGCCGTCAACAGCCTGTGGACACTCCAGCTCGCCGAGCTGCCCGCGCCCGACGCGCTGGACGAGGCGATCCTGGACGCCGCCGAGGCGGACGATCCGCAGCTGGCGCAGCTGCTGGCCTACGAGGGCATCGGCGCGCTGCCCTTCGACCCGGTACGCCGTACCTCGTGTGCGGTGGTGCGCCGCCCCGGGAGCCGCGGGCGGCACACCTTCGTGGTCAAGGGCGCGGTCGAGGACGTACTGGAGCGGTGCACCCGGGTGGGGACGGCGGACACGCAGAGCACGGCGGGTACCGAGCTCGACGAGGCCGTCCGCGCCCGGCTGGCCGGGCTCGCGCACGAGCGGGCGCAGGAGGGGCTGCGGCTGCTGGCGGTCGCCGTCGCCGACCGCCCCGCCCGTCCGGGCCCGTACGCCCCCGTGCCCGCCGACGAGCGCGGGCTGACCTTCGTCGGCTTCGTCGCGCTGCGCGACGCGCTGGCGCCCACCGCCGCGCGGGCCGCCGCCGACCTCGCGCGGCGCGGCGTCACCGTCAAGATCCTCAGCGGTGACCACCCCGGTACGGTCGCCCGCGTCTGCCGAGACCTCGGCCTGGAGGGCGGGGCGGGCGCGGTGGTCGCCGCCGAGCGGATCGATGCCCTGGACGAGCGGGAGCTGGCCGAACTGGCCGCGCGGACCCCGGCGTTCGCGCGCTGCACGCCGGAGCACAAGGCGCGGATCGTCGGCGCGCTGCGCTCGGGCGGCCATACGGTGGGCCACCTCGGCGACGGCGTGAACGATCTGCCCGCGCTCCAGGCGGCCGACGTGGGCATCTGCCCGCGCGACGGGGTGGACGTGGCGCGTGAGAGCGCCGATGTGGTGCTCGCCGCAAAGGACTTGGGCGCCATCGGCGAGGCGGTCACGGCCGGGCGGCGCAGCGCGGGCAACATCGCCACCTATCTGCGCATCACCCTCTCGGCAAACCTCGGCAACGTCATCGCGATGCTCGCCGCGGGCCTGATGCTGTCCTTCCTGCCCATGCTCCCCGCCCAGGTCCTGGTGCAGAACCTGTGCTTCGACGCCGCCCAGCTCGCCTTCGCCCTGGACCGACCGGCACCCGCGGCGCTGCGCCGGCCCGCCACCCTGCGCCCGGCCGGACTGCTGCGCTTCATCACCGGTTTCGGCCTGCTGGGCGCCCTCGCCGACCTGGCGACCTTCGCGGTGCTCGCGTTCGCGGTGCACGGCGCGGGCGGCGGCCTGGACACCCCGGGCGGCCAGGCGGCCTTCCACGCCGGGTGGTTCACCGAGAACCTGCTCACCCAGGCGCTGGCGATGTACCTGCTGCGCGCGGGCGGCAGCCGCACCCCGGGCCCGGTACGGATCGCCGCCGGCGCGCTGGCGGCCGCGGGCCTGCTCCTCCCGCTGACCCCGCTCGCCGCCGCCCTGGGCATGGCCCCGCTGCCGCCGGTGTACTACCCGCTGCTCGCGGCCGTACTGCTGCTGTACGGGAGCGCACTGGCCCTGGCCAGGTCCCGCTACGACGCGCGCCGGACGGCGGGGTAGCCCCCGGCCGTACCAGCCGCGCCGCCGAACTCCCCCTCCGGAGCGCATCGTTGGCGCCCTCATCCGTAGGAGAGGCCCGAGCAGGGGTCGTCGTCGCCCGAGCGCGCCTTTTCGCCGAGGGAGGGGGCGGGCGTGGGTGCGGCGGTGGACGGTGCGGGGGCGTCCTCGTACGTACGGCCGAGGACGACGCTGATGCCGGGCGCCGGGACGGAGCGCAGCTGTGCGCCGGGTAGGTGTTCGGCGACGGTGCGTGCCTTGTCCTGTGTGCCGGGCCCGTATTCCACCAGGGTGGTGCGGTGCTGCTGGGAGGGCGCGGTGGCCGTGCCGGTGACGATGAAGCCCTCGGCGCGCAGCCGTTCGGCGGCGCGCGCGGCCAGCCCGGTCCTGGTGGTGCCGTTGTAGACGGAGAGGCTGATGCCCGTGCCGGGGGCGGCAGTTGAGGAGGAGGGGCCGGGCTCCTTGGAGGTGTCCTGGTGGCCGGGCGAGCCGGTGGCGTCCTTCCCGTCGATGGTCCGGTCGGCGCGGATGTCCGCCCACAGCGCGTCCGCCTGGGGCTGTATCACCGCCACCCGCTCGCCCTGGTAGCGCCAGGGCAGGGTGATGAACTTGGTGTTGTGCAGATCGATGTCCTTCAGCGACATCGCGAAGGACAGCAGCTTGTCGGCCGAGTCCAGGCCCGGGTCCACGGTCATGGACTTGGTGGCGGCGTCCGCCAGCGGCAGCAGGGTGGTGGGGCTCAGGCCCCGGTCCTTCACTTTCTTGATCAGCGAGGCGACGAAGGCCTGCTGGCGCTGGATGCGGCCGATGTCCGAGCCGTCGCCGAGGCCGTGCCGGATGCGTACGTAGTCCAGCGCGCGCTGTCCGGATACGGTCTGCGGGCCCTTGGGGAAGATGAGATCGCCCCGCGTGGGCAGGTGCGGATTCAGGTTCTTCGCGTAGACATTCTGGGGGACGCAGACCGGTACGCCGCCGACGGCGTCGGTCATCTTGGCGAAGCCGGCGAAGTCGACGACGACGGTGTGGTCGACGCGTACGCCCGCCATCTTCTCCACGGTGTTCTGGGTGCAGGCGGGGTTGCCGCTGGCCGTTTCGCCCACCGAGAAGGCCGAGTTGAACATCACGTTGTGCTTGGGCCGGGTCCAACTCCCGTCGGGCAGACGGCAGGGCGGGATGTCGACGAGGGTGTCGCGCGGTATCGAGACGGCCACCGCGTGCTTGCGGTCGCCGTAGACGTGCAGCAGGAATGCGGTGTCCGAGCGGCCCACATCGCCTTTCCCGCCGCCGAATTCGCTGTTGTCGCCGGAGCGCGAGTCCGAGCCGATCACCAGGACGTTCTGCCCGCCGGAGCCCGTGCCGGGGCGGTCGCGGCCGATGCCGTCGGAGCCGAACGACGTGATGTTGCCGTCGATTTTGAGGTAGAGCCAGCCGCAGCCCGCGGCCAGCAGCAGGAGAAGCGCCACGGACGTGACGCCGAGTGTGCGCAGCGGGCTGCGCTTGCGCGGTGATCCCGCCGCTTTGTGGCTGCTTGTCATGAGTGCACCTCGTTCGCGCGTCTTCCCCGGGGAAGACGGTTCACGCCGGCCGTTGGTTGTACAGTTGCGCAATGTAGCAAGTCTGATCACGTACGACGACGGGAAGGTGGCGGCGATGCTGCGCAACGGACTGGAGCCCTGGCATCTGCTGATCGTGGCGATTGTGGTGATCGTCCTGTTCGGCTCCAAGAAACTCCCCGACACCGCCCGCGCGCTGGGCAAGTCGCTGCGCATTCTCAAGAGCGAGACGAAGGCGATGAAGGACGAGAGCGGGGAGCAGGCCGCGTCCGCACAAGCGGGCGCCGTCGTGCCGGACCGTACGATCCGACCCGCCCCCGGAGGCAGTGGTTCCGCACACCCATAATGGTCGGGCACGGCACCATCAACGGGGAGCGGACGACCATGAACTCACAGCGCACGGGCCGCACCAGGCTCGCGACCGTACTGGCTCTGCTGCTGGGCACGGCCCTGCTGGCCGGACCTGCATCCGCCCAGGCGGCTCAGCGTACGGCGACGACAACCGCCACCGCTTCGGTGGAGGCCCAGGGGACGGCGCTGCACGGGGCGAACGGCCATCACGGCACGAGCGCGCACTCCGCCGCCAACTACGCCTACAAGTCCGGCGAGACGAAGAAGGAAAAGAAGAAGGAGAAGAAGAAGCGCGGCTTCTTCAAGAAGCTGGGGATCTTCGCCCTCGTGGTGGTGATCGTCTTCATTCTGATCCTGGCGCTGGTGATCGGGCTGATCGTGTACTTCATCCGCCGCGCCTTCCGCCGCCGCAAGGCGTGACGCTCGCTTCGGCGACCACGACCGCTCTCAGCGGCCACGACGGTTCTCGGCGACCACGCTCGCTCTCAGCCGACCACGCTCGCTCTCGGCGACCACGACGAAACGGGCCCCGTCATCCGACGGGGCCCGTTTCGCTGCTGAGGTCCGGCCTCAGTGCAGCTTGAGCGCCGTACGGATCGTGGTGAACAGCTCGGTCTGGTCGGTCACGCCCAGCACGCGGTCGGACTGCGGGCCCTGCGCGGCGATGCGGACCTGGACGCCGGTGTGCTCCTGCGACTGACCCGGCGTGTTCGTCGAGTAGTTGACCTTCAGCGGCTGTCCCTCGTTGGTGATCAGCGTGGAGGACAGGCCGGGCGGGTTGGCCTCCAGCGGCACGATCTGGCTGCTGTGGCCGTGGTCGGCGGTGGTGATCACGAGGGTGTCGGGGTGCTGGGCCGCGTAGTCGCGGGCGGCCTTGACGGCGCGGTCGAAGGCGGCGGTCTCGCCGATCTGGCCGCACGGGTCGGCGGCGTGGTCCTGCTTGTCGATGGACGCGCCCTCGACCTGGAGGAAGAAGCCGTTCTTCTTGCCCTTCTTCTTTCCCTCCAGCAGGCTCAGCGCCTTACGGGTCTTCTCCTCCAGGCTCGGCGTACTGCCGGGCCGCTCGGGGTTGTCCGTCACGCACCGCTGCGCGTCCGTACCGCCCACGGCGGCGGCCTTGCCGGTCCACTCCACCGGTACGTTGCCCGGCGCGAACAGCCCGAGCACCGGCTTGTCGCCGTCGACCGAGCGCAGGCCCTTCTTGTCGGTGACGACCTGGTAGCCCAGCTTGCGGGCCTGCTCGGTGACCGTCAGGCCCTTGTACCTGCCCTCGGTGATCTTCTGGTCGAAGCGCTGCTTGCCGCCGCCCAGCAGCACATCCACCTTGTGATTCACGCTCTGCTCGGCGATCGAGCCGGGGCCGCCCTTGCCGATGGTGTCGATGGAGCACTTCTTCATGTCCGCCGGGCCCTGGCAGCTGCGGTCGCTGACGTGCGAGGCCAGCACCGCGGGGGTGGCGTCGGTGAGCTCGGCGGTGGTGACCGAGCCGGTGGCCAGGCCCTTCTTCTGCGCCAGCTCCAGGATGGTGGGCACGGCCTTGTCGGTGTCCGGCGTCTTGGAGATCCGGCCGTTGACCGTCTTCGTCCCGGTGGCCCAGCCGGAGCCGCTGGCCGCGGAGTCGGTGACGTAGTCCGGCTTCTTGTCCTTGGTGACGGAGTACGTCGTGTACGAGCCGGTCCTGGGGAACTTGTCCATGTTCAGCCGGCCGGCCGCGCCCACCGTGTAGTCGCGGGCCAGGGTGATCTCCGAGTCCCCCATCCCGTCGCCGATCAGCAGAATGACGTTCTTCGCCTTCTTGTGTTTGGCGGCGTACACGGGGGACTCCCCGGACGCCGAAGCGGCGGCCGGCACAGCGACACCGGCGACCAGCAGCGCGGCGGCACCCCAGGCCAGCCGACGGCGGGACGTACGGGAAAGGGACATCTGCACTCCTCATCGCGGCACCGGCACGGTGCCGGCTCCGCGGGAAGCTCATCAGGGCTTCCCGTACGAGCCATGGCCACAAGGTGACGTACGGGCCACGAACAGGTGGCCTGGAAGCCCTGCCCCGAGCCGCACATGGAGTGAGCGAATCCGCTCCGCCTACCCAGCGGAAACGACGGGCATGCGGTAGCGCCGGGTGGCGACCCGGCACAAGAGGTGCAGTGGGAGCGGAGCGAACGCCCTCGCGCGCTCTGTAAATCGGATCTGCCCGCGTGATTACCTCGTACCCGTTGACCCGGCAGGAATGAGCGCTCCTCGCCGGCGCTTTACCGCGCCTGCGTACGCGCTATTCCTGATCGGCCGTCAGCGAAATGAATGCCCGACGAAAGGGACACTGCGTGGATATTCCCGATGCTCAGCAGCGGAGCGGCCGAAAGAAATACCGCAATCTGGGGATGCGCCTTTCCGTGGCCATCGCCGTCGCCGTGATGGCGGCCGGTGCGGTGGCAGTGGGCGCCCAGGAGCAGGCGCACGCGCAGGACGGCGCGACCTGGGACCGGCTGGCCGGCTGCGAGAGCGGCGGCAACTGGCGGGCCGACACCGGCAACGGCTACTCGGGCGGGCTGCAGTTCAGCGACGCGTCCTGGCGCGCGTACGGCGGGGCCGCGTACGCGCCACGGGCGGCGAGCGCGACCCGCAGCCAGCAGATCGCGGTGGCCGAACGAGCGCTGCGCAGCGCGGGCTGGGGCACCTGGCCCGCCTGCTCGGCCAGGCTGGGCCTGCGCGGTACGGCGCCGCGCCCCGTCACCCCCACCGTCCCCCGCCCCGCCCCGCAGGCGCCCGAGCGAATCCGTCCGCAGCGCCCCCAGGCTCCCGAGCGCGTGCAGGCCCCCGAGCGGATCCGCCCGCCCGAGCGGGTGCGCCCGCCGGCCCCCGAGCGGGTACGCCCCCCGGCCCGCGTCGTGGCGCCGCCGCCGTCCGTACCGCACACCCGGCGCAAGGACGGCAAGCACATCGTCTCGCCGGGCGAAACCCTCAGCACCATTGCCGGCACGTACAACAGGACCTGGCCGGGCCTCTACCGCCAGAACCGCGAAGAAATCGGCAAGGACCCGCATCTCATCTTTCCCGGCACGCGCCTGGTGGTAAGCCCACCGCGCACGGATTAACTCCCCGCCCTCATCACCGACGCAATTCGCCACTCAGGGCTCTGGCGAATCCCGGTGAATGAAGCGGCGCAGAAAAACCGCGGTCCAACAATGCGTGATCCGCATGAGCGACCCGCCGCAGACCCTCCGGACGGCATGGGGGTGCCGCCCGCCCCGTGCCCGCGCCCACACCGGCGCCGGGGCACAAAGAAACCGCCCCGGTCCGTGATCCACGGACCGGGGCGGTTCCACAAGCGGTAGCGGTGGGATTTGAACCCATCAAGGTGACCCTTCTCACCTGCGGTTTTTCCTGAGAGCCGGACAAAGCATGCCGATTCGATGCTGTCGGATCCCGCTCAGCCGGGTCTCGTGTTGCACGTGCGACACGAGACCCGAGGCGCGCTGGGCACTCCGGGCCTCGGGGCGAGACAGAGTTTCGAGTCGGCGCGGCAGCTGTGAACCTTTGATGCCAAGAAGGTAACCGAGCCTCGCCAGCCGCTGAATGCAGGTCACGCTCAGTAATAAGTGGTCCGCTCGCTCGGACGTGCCGTCGGCGGAAGCGCCGACAGGGGAGCCGAGCCCCTGTGCTCCACGGCGTGCTGTTCGCAGTCGTGCCCGACAGCGGGCAGTGCATGGCAGTTGTGGCTATTCGGTCGGGGGTTGAGGCCGAGGTTTTTGATGTTGACGGCGGCGCCGATGCCGGGCGCGCCTCTGTTGACGAGGAACAGTGGCGGCACCGGGAGTCCGGTCAGGAGGCGGCCGTCAGGATGTGCCCGGAGACATCGGTCGATTCGGAGGTCTGGGGACGGTTCGTGGTTCGTGCCGATGCTGTCAGCATGTGCTGTAACACAAGTATCGTCCCGTGCCCCGCAGTTCGGGGAAACGCCCGTCTGCCTGCTTCCGCTGTCGCGCTCCGCTTGAGGGCAAGGGAAACATCCCCAGCAGACCGACCTTGGTCAGCCACGCCTGATCGCGTTCCTCTTCCTGTGGGCCAGCAGAAGCAGAGTTCCCAGGGCATAGCACGACAACGACAGTGCGAAGCCTGCGAGGTTGTGTGGGGGGAGGCCGATGACTGCCCATGTGTGAGGTTCGCGCTGGGCATCGAAGCCGATCAGCGTGACCATGATGACCCAGGCGATACCGGCCAGGATGGCTATGCGGCCGTCCCAGAGCCAGCGGGCGCACAGCATGATGCCGGTCAGGAAGAGCATGTTTCTGCCAGCGGCTTCCGCTACTGGGGCGGAGCGGAGTGCGGCCACGGCGTATCCGATCCCCAGGGCGAGGGCACCGCTGAGGAGCGTGACCATCTGGTCGTAGCCGGCTACACGGCGAGCAGCGGTGCCTTCCGCTCCGGGGGATCCGCTCTCGAGGCAGAAGATCAACGCCGCGCATGCGGGAAGCGGGGCGAACAGCATGAGGGGGACGCCTGAGGTGCCCGATGAGGTGAGCGTAGGGAGCTTCGCCATCTGGGTTCCGGCCGCCAGCGCGACGGTCGCGTACAGCGCGAGACCGGCAGCGAGCAGAGGAAGCCGTCGTGCCTTGAGCCAGAGGATCACGGTGCGGCCACCGTCGTCTCGGGTGCGGGAGCGCACCGCTTCAGCAGGTCTGCGTTGCGCTGGAACCATTGGCTCTGGTCGCGCGGTGCGAGCTTGCGCACGGAAGCGACCCGGCCGATCGCGTCCTGGCCGTAGGTGTCCTTCACCGTTGTGGCCGGCACACCGGCGGTGAGTGCGAGCCAGATGCGCAGCGGCTGCGGATCTCCCACGTAGGCATCCGTGTTCGCAAGGCAGTTGGGCAGAGGGGGCAGGGCAGCCTCCGCAATCGATGCGCGCGCCTGATCCTCCGAGAGGAACGGGGACACGTAGAGGTGCCAGGTGTTCTCGTCCGTCTTCGTCGTGCGGGAGAGGTATGCCAGTGTCTGCGGCCTCGCGATGCCGGCGGCGTTGAGTTGCGGCAGCGTGTCCTTGGCGGCTTGTTGAAGGGTGGGGAGGGTGGGTGCCAGCTCGCGCGGCACACATATCCGCGGAGCGCTGCCCCGGCAGGACAGGGCGTCTGTTCTGGCCGTGACGGGCGCATCGGGGCCCCAGTCGGACACGAGGGAGTACGCCAGGGTGCAGGCGGACGCCGCGCATGCGACGCCGAGTACGCAGCCGAGCAGCCGCTTCCGACCGGCAGCTGACGCGAGCACGATGCCGACGGCGATACCACCGGCCAGCAGCACCGGAGCGACGAGGGATGTGGGGTTGATGTCTTCGGTGACGGGAATCCCTGTCTGCAGATGGCCCGTCAGATGTCTTACCCACATGGCGTTGAAGGTCGGGGGCAGGGCGATCCACAGGTAGTCGGCAACCAGCACGATTGCAGGAGCCAGCAGCCGCGGCATACTGTTTCCTGCCGCGAACCCGATGACCATGTGAGCGGCCAGCACTGCGGCGATCATGCCCAGGACCGAGAGAGCGGGCCAGCCCAGTGCCGGGCCCATCGTCAGGCGCACCGCTGCCAGCGACACCGCCACCGCGGCGAGACCGAGAAGCGCGACGGGGACGAGAGCGTGAAGGTAGACACGGTAGCGATTGCGCACGGGCCCGAGTGCGACAGCCCGTCCCTTACGCAGGCGGCCCGCCTCCCATGCTGCACATGCGGCACACACCGGCGCGATGAGGAAGAGGCAGTAAGCGGCCACGGCTGTGCCGTCGGGCCAGTAGGCGGGAACGGTGCCACGGCTGATGTCTGATGAGAGCCACCACACCATGAGCAGCAGCGGGAGGGCCGGCCACTTGACGCTGGAGGCATGCAGCATGGTGGTCAGTCGCACGCCGCCCTCCCAACGACGGTGTCGTAGGCGTTCTCGGCCAGGCGGCCGGGCGCGACGCCGTCTTCAGCCAGGGAGAGGAACTCGGCTACAGAGCCGCTGAATTGGATGATGCCCCCGGACAGCACGACGACGTTGTCGTAGATGTCGTCCAGGTCACCGACGTCGTGTGTGGACAGGATCACGGATACGTCATCCGCGAGCTTGCCCAAAACGTCGTGGAATACGCGGCGTTGGCGGAGGTCCATGCCCGCGGTGGGCTCGTCCAGCAGCAGCACCTGCGCTTTGTGGACGAGCGACTGCGCCACTCCCACCCGGCGCACCTGGCCGCCCGAAAGCTCGGATACCTTGCGGTCGGCCTGATCACGCATCTCGACCTGCCCCAAGGCGTTCAGGGCTTCATCCCACGCATTTGAGCGAGCCATGCCCTTGAGCCAGCCGACATACGCGACTTGTTCGCGAGCGGTCAGCCCCGGCACGCAGTCCACTTGCTGCGGAAGCCAGGACACCTGCTCGCGGTAGCGCCGGAGATCCGCAGCCCGCGTAGTGGTCCGTTCCCGGTAGCTGACCGTTCCGGCATCGGGGCGCTGAATAGAGGCGGCCAGGCCGAGCACCGTGCTCTTGCCCGCCCCGTTCGGCCCGAGAAACACGGTGCGCCCCGGGGGGAACTCGAAGGTGAGTGACCGCAGCACCGGCTTCCTTCGCCTATAGGCGAAGGTGCACTTCTCAAAACGTACTGGCAAAGCTGTTCACCGTTCAGGATCGGAACTGCTGGAGCAGCGGGGTGTGCCCAGATCTGCCGTCTGGGCACACCCCGCAGGGACGACTCCTAGTACGAGACCGACAGGCTGGAAACGTTCAGACTGTAGCCAGACTCCTGGCCGTTGATCTCCATGATCGCGAAACGGTACTCGTCGCCTCCGCCGCGCTGAGTGCCCCAGTTGCCGCTGGAAGTGCCGCCGCCGAAGCACGCGGTGAAGGTCTTCTGGCCGCGGTTCTCATCGGGGATGGGGCCGGCCTTGTACTTGGTCAGCTGCACCTTGGTGCTCGAGTTGGGGCCGGTGGCTCTGCAGTCCCGGAAGGTGATCACGGTGGACACGTCGTAGTTCTTCTGCTTGGTCCACCAACGGGAGTTGAAGCCCGTCATCGCCCCGCTGATCGAGCTGCCGAAGGACCCCTCGGCGGATGCGGCAGGAGCCATAGCGAGGAGGAGCGTCGCCGCTCCCGCCGCGGCGACCGCGCCCTTCTATACCCTGCTCATGGAACGCATAATTCACTGCCAGATCTGTGGATCGCGTTCACGAGAACCGACAGGGTCTCGCGCACCACCGTGGGCTCACTCCCGCGACGGTGCCGCCCCTTCGGTTCCCAAGCCGGAGGGGCGAATTCGTGACACAAGCCGGCCTGACCATGGGGGCTGGGCCGCGCTCGGCGAGCGATCATATGCATGCGGAACATGCTTGCGATAGCTGCCGTGTGTGATTGGCCGATACCTGAGCGGCTGGACGGCTTGAAATGATGCGCCGAACAGGAAACTGCCCGTGCCCACCTCGGGTGTTTCCGTGCCGAGAGGGAATCTTGAGTGTGGCGTTGGCGTGCTCGCCGCGGATCCGTGCTGCGGACTGGGGGTTCCGTTGCTCGCTCGCTCAGCGGTGTGCCATTCCCTGACGGGGAGGGGCAGTTCAGTAGCTAATTCTTACGCTCTTGACGTGAAGAGTGCCACCAGGCCTCATGCCGTTGAGGTCGAAATAATAGTCTCCCTTGCCGAGTCGGCCCCAGTTTGATGTGCTGCAGTAGTTTATTTTGTTGCCTTGTCCTTCATCGGGTCCGAAGACGTCCTTGTAGACCTCGATGCTGGCCCACTTGAACCCCTCTTCCGTGTCCGTGGAGCACCCACTGAACCTGACTGCGGTGTGCGCGGCATCCCTATTGCTGTCGGCCCAGCGCTTGGATTCGTTTCCTATGTGCCAATCGGAAATGTATGTATCGCGCCAAGCTTCCGCATGGGCGGGAATTGCTCCCAGGCTTCCGATGAGTAACGCACCAGCGACGACTCCAACGCTTCTCTTGTTCTTCTTCATTCTCTCCTCATATCTCCCGGATGCTGCGACGGCTAGTACCGCTAAGCGGAACGCGGGTCAGCACTTCCGAAAGCTCGACAGGAGTTTTCGGGGATCGCGGTTGGCAAATTAGCCGCAAAGTCTCGGCGGCGTCAATAAGAGTGGAAGGGGTGTCTGAAATCTGCCGCGAGCATATGCCGAAGCAGAATCGTACCCACCGGTTAGATACGCCTTTGGCCTGCGGATGAGTTGGCGTCGAAGTCCTGCATGCACGGGAGTGTCCACCCGAAGACAATCGATATAGGTCAAGTTTTCGAATCAGGTTTGACCAGTGCGTTCGCATGCTTCCCGCTCTTTACGGGCTCAGATTGCCGCGGAACCCCGCTGGCCCCCATTCTCACGGGGTTTCATTGAGTCCACGCGAGGAGGATTAGCGTGAAGATTTCCCGAGCAGGCTGCACGGTCTTAACTGGCGTGATGGCGGCTATTGCCCTCGGCGTCGTGCCGGATCACGCCGAAGATGGAAGCAGTCCTACATTTCTGACTGGGCGGCAGAGCATGAGTCGAGCAGCTGGCACGACACGAACGTTGACGCAGCCTCCACCAGAGTCAGGTTTTACGACTGCGTGACATCGAGTGGCTTCGGCGCCTCGGCCGATATCTCTGTCTGGAAGGATGTCTCGGCCCGGACACCAACTACGGCACCAAGGGCAACGTGTGCTCGACGCGTCAAAGCTGGGGGCGGCTCGGATCCGGTGACTACTACTTCCGGCTCGACAAGATCAACGGACGCTCGGGGCCGGGGACCTACCACCTCAACGCTGACCCGGTGACCCTGGAGTGGTAGACCTCTAAGTCATGACCTGCCGGTTGGGGAATCGCCCATAAGGTTCCCCAACCGGCCTTTTATTCTAGTAATGGCTAGGGTGGCATGTCTCTGCAGTTTTCGCGCTGTTCGTTCCAATACGGCCGCAAAGTACCGGTCCTCGACCGACTCAGCTTGACCATCGGAGAGAGGGCGACCGTCCTACTCGGACCGAATGGTGCAGGGAAATCCACCCTGTTAGGCATCGCGGCATCCTGGAACCAGCCCACAAACGGTTCCGTCTCATGGCGTGGCATCAACCCTGCTCGGCGCAAGGAGCGCGGCGCCTACCGCAGCGCGGTCGGGTGGCTGCCGCAGAACGTCAAGCCAATGCCCGGCCTCACCGTACGGGAGAACGTCGCCTACATCGGCTGGCTGAAGGGCATGACGCGTACCGACGCATGGAACCAGTCGCACGCGGCCCTGGAGCGTGTGAAGCTCGGCAGCTTAGCCGAGCGAAAGAGCCATCAGCTCTCCGGCGGCCAGCTCCGCCGCATGGGAATCGCCGGAACACTGGTCCACCGTAGCGAAATACTTCTCCTGGACGAACCGACCGCGGGACTCGACCCGTCGCAGCGGCAGATCTTCCGCAGCATCGTCACCGAACTGGCCACAGATGTAAGGGTATTGGTATCGACGCACCAGACCGAGGACCTGGATGAGATGTACGAACGGGTCGTCGTCCTGGACAAGGGCAAAGTCCGCTTCGACGGAGACACCCACGGATTCCTGGCCTTGGCCACCCCGGATGTTCCCGAAGGACGCCGTGCCGAAGGCGCCTACACCCAACTGATCGGGCAGGAGGTATAGGCATGCTCTGGAGGACTGTCGCACGTTCATCCTCTGCGGCTTGGCTGGCGCCGCTCCTGGTCGGGTTCGTCGTACTCCTTCTGAACGATGACCTTACGGCGAGCATCACCTACGGCTACTGGAACAGTGCTCTTGGCGCTGCGGGCTTCGCCCTGCCTTTCGTCGCCGCAGCCTGCGCGGGCGCTGGGGCATGGGAGGGTTCGCGGACCAACAGGGGCCAGGTCGCCGCATGGGCACCAGCACGCCCTGCGTTAGCGATCGCTCTGCCTCTTCTTCTTCCTATCGTTGCTCTGGGGCTCTTGGGCATGGGCACCGCCGTGTTCCTCACCGCCACGGCGGCCCAGCCCAATTCCGGTGTACCGCCGCTGGGTTTCGCGGCCATGTGGCTGGTCGTCCTCACCGCACACAGCATGGCCGGGTTCCTTATTGGCAAACGTCTGCCCCTGGTTGTCGGAGCCCCGCTGGCTCTCATGCTCAGCTTCGTCATCACTGCGTACCCGGCATCTTTCGAGCCTTTGTGGCTGCGGCACTTGGTGACCGGAGGCGCATCGTCGTGCTGCGCCTTGGATCAGACCCCGGATTGGACCGCGCCGTTGAGCGCGACGTTCGTTGCTCTCGGCATCATCTTCGCCGCCTCCGTCACCCTTACCAGTCAACCCCGGCGCATTCGGATGCCGGTTGCCGCCGGGGTCGCCATCATCGGTCTGGTGGCCGGAATATGGAATGCCTATGGACTCCCGGCCCAGCCCACCGTCACCCGGTCCAGCAGTGATCTACAGTGCTCGGGCAGCGAGCCGACAGTGTGCGTCTGGCCCGAGGTGGCCGATCGGGCGGACATGATTCGCCAGGCTGCTACCGCCGCGTACCAGCGCCTCGCTGATGCGGGCCTGTCGCTGCCGCCCAAACTGACCATGGAGATCGAACCCAGCCCAGGGCAACTGTCCATCGGTGCACTTGACCGGCCGACACCGCACATCGTGACCGCAGGAGTCGCCGGCGGACTGCTGCCACCTGACCCTCCGGCTTGCGCCTCGCGCGGGCCATTCCCCGGGGAAGAAGCCTTCGGCCCTGTAGCCGCGTGGCTCACGCTGACTGCTGGCGCAGACCAAGCGCAGGTCGCCAGCCGCTACGGCGAACGGGAAGTTGCAGCCGCCGCGCTCCTTCTCGAACAGTCGAAGGCGTCCCAACTGGCCTGGTACGAGCACAACAACAAGGCTCTTCGCGACTGCACTACGAAGCCCACGACGAGCGTCAGCCCGGCCGCCAAGGGCGCAAGAGGGACACAATGATCTGGTGGCTCAAAACCAAGGGAGTCCTGGCCGTCTCCGCAGCAGGCTTGATCACATTGCTGGCCGCGCTGGTGATTCGGCAAGAAGCTATTCCCGTGCCATCCGTGATGGGAGCTTCCGGCCAACTGCTGGTCGTACAGATCCTCGGCCTTGTGCCGGCCCTGCTGCTTCTGCACGGCCTGGTCCGCGGTGACGCCACGGCAGAGGCCGTGGGGCTCCGGTCAGCGCCCAAACGAAATATCGCCCTGTGCCTGGGCTTTTCCATCATCCTCATCGCATTGGCAGGACTGGTCCACGCCATCTGGGACAGCCCGGAAGCCCTGTCCATGGCCCGCAACACCCTGGGATACCTCGGGACCGCACTGATCGTGCGCATGCTCCTCGGACCCGGCATCGCCGCGATGGCCGTTGCAGCCCTGCCGCTGGTCTGCGCAGCGACAGGACGCCGTCCAAGCGGAGGAGCACGGCCATGGGCCTGGCCACTGCACCCTGCAGAGTCGGGGATCGCGGCAGCAGAAGTAACACTTCTCCTCCTGGTCGGATGCGTCACTCTGTGCCGCAGACAACCCTCAATACTTGACCCACTAAGCAACACCACCTGATCAATCAAGGCCTGTCACCTCCAGCTATTCATTCCGCTCGTGGACTGCCCGGATACCGGAGCACCATCCACAGTGCCTCTCCTGCGCCGGTGGAGCAGCCGGACGGAACACCACCCGGCTGCTCCATCGGTATCGGCAAGAAGAGGTAAGTGCTGCGGGGTCCCGGTCGAGCATGGCTTCGCCCACCTGAACTGGCGGATCCTCACCAAGCTCCGCACCGATCCCCGCCCGCGCCACTCAGATCCTGCGCGCTCTGCTCGTCTTGACCAACCTCGAAGTCAACCGCTGAGACAACACCGCATGGAGTTCCCGGCGTTTGCGCATGGGGAGAGCCTTGACCGCGCCAAGGTGAGCGTCTTCCCGGCCCGTCCCTGGGTTCTTCCGGATGCGAAGCCACCTCCGGTAGCCGTTCCGCCCTCCGGCCAAGAACGCCGAGCGCGTCTTCGACATGCCGGAACACGGCAACGGTCACGTGAGGGGACATGGACGTGCGCGCACGGGGCATCAACTACGACACCGGGTTTCTCCCTGGAGAAGAACTCTCCCGCAAGGAGTTCACGCCTGAGACGGTCCGGCACGACATGGCGGTGATCTCCGGAGATCTCCACTGTGACGCCGTTCGTATCTCGGGACGAGAGCCTGAACGGTTGAGCATCGCTGCCCGGCATGCCGCGAACGCGGCCCTTGAGCTCTGGTTCGCCCCCTTTCCCGTGGACCTTCCCCGCGACCAGTTGCTCCCGTTCTTCACCGACTGCGCCGCTCGGGCCGAAGCCGTACGGGAGGCACGAGGGCGGTGACGACTGAGCTGGCGAAGCCCGGCGCTCCCGGCCTCAGCGGCTCAGAGAGTCGAGGTGGCGGTAGAGAACCTGGTTTCCCTCGGGGGGCAAGCCGTCGGCGAGCAGTTCGGGGCGCTCGTGCAGGGGCTCCCAAGGGAGCGACGTGCGTGGCTTGGTGCTTGCCCTCCGGCTAACGGCACGGCCCGCAGCTTCCCTCTGGAGTCGTTTGAGCCGAGCTTCCTGCCACTGTACGAACTCCTCCAAAGGGTAGTCGTCCATCGAGAGGTGATTGTTCAACGCCCATCTGTTGTATTGGCGTTGGTCAACAGTGCGCCGGTGCGGAAACGGATTGGAGTGCAGACTCACGCTCGGAACTCTCCACTTCACCCGCCTGCATGAGGATTCAGGTGTCGCCCGCGATCAGACGCGAGAATCCTGTTCGCCCAGTGCGCGCTAGATGCAATACCGGTGATTTAGGTCGTTTTCCGGTGAGTGGGCCTGGTCTTGGTCGGCTCGACCAGCGTCAGATGGGGAGCATCCGGCCGGGGCGGGTTGTGGTGTTCGGTGCGTTTGAGCTTCCAGTTGGACATCTTGCGTTTGATGACGCGGGAGCTGGAGCGCAACCGCCGGGGCGGCAGGAGCCGTTCGCGGATCTCACGCAGGGCCATAGCCAGGGACCGGACCAGCCGAGAGGGGGGAAAATGCCGCCTGATCGGTGACCTGGCGGCGGACGATGCGCAGGGTGCGGGTGAAGGAGACCCGGTCAGGATCGTGGTCCGCCTGCAGTGCGGCCTGGTGCATCAGGTCGCGCAGGGCGTGATGCACCAGCAGGAAGCCAAAGATCTCCTGCTCGACCCCGGCGGGGGGCTGGGAGCGCAGGACGAAACGGGGCCCTGCCTGGTGGGTCTTGATCTCATCGAGGGTGTTCTCGATCTCCCATCGCTGGGCGTACAGCGCGGCCAGGGAGGCGGCGGATGCGGCCTTGGGGTCCAGGACCGTGGTGATCAGCCGATACACCGTGCCGCTGCCGTCCCGGCCGAGGGAGTACTCGATTACGCGGACCCGAGCCGGGGTGGCGCGGCGGTTCTTGTCCCTGGCAGCAACGATCTGTGAGAGGTAAGAGCCGTCGTGAAGCAGGGCCCGCACGGGCAGCACGGCATCGTTGTTGACCCGCCACAGCAGGTCGGCGCCGGTCGCGGCGGCCGCTTGCCACAGGTCGAAACCGCGAAAGCCCCGGTCAGCCAGCATCAGCATGCCCGGCGTCAGTGAGCCGAACAGGCGCTGGGCCAGCTTGGTTTCGTGCACGGCCAGCGGTCCGGTCTCGGCCGCGAAAACGGCATGAGTGCCGCATGTCGACGACGGCGTAATTCCCCAGGTGCAGCGCCACTTTCCCCAGGCAAGCGTTCGAAGGCGCGGCGGGGTTGTGGGCGGACCGCCCGTGCTGGGCAGTGTCGTGGGCCGTGGCGGCCAGTCAAGGACGCCTTCGGCGCCGCTACCGCGGTGAGCTGCGCTCATCCCTGACAGCCCACCACGGCCCACAAGATCTGGCGGCTGCCGGGCGGGCCGGGGAAGAGCGACGTCCCCCTGGTCGCGGAGGCGCAGCGCCGGGATCCCCATGGGGAATTGTCTGGTGCCGCAGATGGGGAATATCGCCGTCGTTCACACCGCACTCGACCAGTGCGGCCATCCTCGCCTGCGGATACGCGCTCTTCTCCTGCCCGCGGCAGACTCCCGGGCGGCCGAAGAAGGCGGCATTGGCCTCGGTATCGGGCACGTCGAAGGTGGTGCCGTCCACCGCGACCAGCCGCCATCCCCGATACCAGGCTCTGCCCGTCTCCTGGGTGGCCACTGGCCGGCACACCCGGGCGAACAGGGCCTTGAGCGGTTCCGGGCCCAGCCGCAGACGCGCCCGGCCGATCGCTGCAGTGGTCGGCACCCGCCACGTCCCCCTCCAGCGGCCCATCCGCTCCAGCTTCTGGGTAAGGAGCCGCGCGACCTCCTCATAGCCCTGTCCGGCAAACAGGCACATCGCGAGCACGAAATAGAACACCACCCGCGCTGGCAGCAGCCGGTGCCGCTGTTCGGCCCGGCCGCACTCCGCGATCACCTCGTCCACCAGCTCCGGTGGAACGCGTGGGTCAGCACCCCGATCGCGATCCGGTCCGAAAGCCTCTCGTCCGCCGACGACTTCACCTGTCCGGGCCTTGGCACACCACACCCAACGCCCCAGAAACCTCAAAGTCACCGGTATTGCATCTAGTGTCTCGTGATCCTGTTTATGTCACTTCGAGTTATTGGCGACGAGCTTCTTGATGTTGGTCTGGATGAGTCGCACCTTCGCCAGGATCTCGTCGGCGGTTGCGGTCCAAGTGAACGGTTTGGCCTCGGAGTTCCAGGCGGCGATGTAATCGCGAATCTGCTTGATCAGGACGTTCACGCTGGAGAACGTGCCCCGGCGGATCGACTGGCGGGTCAGGAT
>NZ_JBSIBZ010000071.1:0-56695 GCF_058245575.1 Streptomyces sp. UF-297
CCCCCCCCCCCCCCCCCCCCCCCCCCCCCCCCCCCCCCCCCCCCCCCCCCCCCCCCCCCCCCCCCCCCCCCCCGCCGTATGTCATGACACTTCCCGCGGGGCGGTACGGGCCCCGCACCTGCGTACCGAGACGTACCCGCGTACTGGGACCCGCCCCCGTGCGTACCGTACGAAAGCGTGTACCCGTACGGCTGGAGAGCCCGTCCCCGCGTGCTCGTACGGCTAGATCCGTACCTGTACGGCCCGGGCCAGGCGGTCGTGCAGGCCGCGGCCGTCGCGGTCCCAGATGACCGCGGGGATGACGATGACGAGCAGGACCGTACGCAGCACGACGCGCGGCAGGGACAGCCGTCCGCCGCCCTCGCTCACCACGCGCAGGCCCAGCAGCCGCTTGCCGGGCGTGAAGCCGACCGTGCCCACGGTCAGCACGCTCAGCACGGCGAAGACCAGCAGCGCCCAGTTGCTCGCCGACTGCATCTTGCCGCCGCTCAGGAGCCCGTACGCGATGACCATGCACAGCACCCAGTCGATGAAGAGTGCCGCGATGCGGCGGCCCGGACGCGCGATCGAGCCCGGCCCCTCCTCCGGCAGTCCGAGCCGCTGCCCGCGGTATCCGAGGTCGACGCCCATGTTCTCGGCTGCCTCGCGGGGCCCGGAGATCCACGATCCGATTGCTTGCCTGTTGTCCACCCGTCCACGGTACTGCGACCGCATACGTTCCCTGCCCCTCGGGGCTCGAACAGCGCCCTGAGGACGCCTCGAAGCCGGGCTCCCGGGACGGCCCGAAAGTGCTTGTTCCTTGTCACAATGAGGCGTAATGAAGGGCTCCCGCCGGTTAACCTCGGCGAAACAAGTGGGTCATGCTTGAGAAATCCCGCCTACCTAAGGTCAAGCGAGCGCGCCACCGCACATGGACGCGCTCCGAGTAGCAACCCCGGGTCCGCTCCCCCTGCGGCCGGGCTAGGAGGAGTTGGATGTTCCAGAACGCCGATGAGGCCAAGAAGTTCATCGCGGACGAGGACGTCAAGTTCGTCGACGTCCGATTCTGTGACCTGCCCGGTGTGATGCAGCACTTCACGGTTCCGGCAGAGGCGTTCGACCCGACCGAGGAGCTCGCCTTCGACGGCTCCTCGATCCGTGGCTTCCAGGCCATCCACGAGTCCGACATGGCCCTGCGCGCCGACCTCTCCACCGCCCGCGTGGACCCGTTCCGCCGCGACAAGACCCTCAACGTCAACTTCTTCATCCACGACCCGATCACCGGCGAGCAGTACAGCCGTGACCCGCGGAACGTGGCGAAGAAGGCCGAGGCCTACCTCGCCTCCACCGGCATCGCCGACACCGCCTTCTTCGGCCCCGAGGCCGAGTTCTACGTCTTCGACAACGTGCGCTTCGAGACGTCGGCGAACCAGTCCTTCTACCACATCGACTCCGAGGCCGGCGCCTGGAACACCGGTGCGGTGGAGAACAACCGCGGCTACAAGGTCCGCTACAAGGGCGGCTACTTCCCGGCCCCGCCGGTCGACCACTTCGCCGACCTGCGCGCCGAGATCTCCCTGGAGCTGGACAAGGCCGGCCTGAAGGTCGAGCGCCAGCACCACGAGGTCGGCACGGCCGGCCAGGCGGAGATCAACTACAAGTTCAACACGCTGCTCGCCGCCGCCGACGACCTGATGCTCTTCAAGTACATCGTCAAGAACGTCGCCTGGCGCAACGGCAAGACCGCGACCTTCATGCCGAAGCCGATCTTCGGCGACAACGGCTCGGGCATGCACGTCCACCAGTCCCTGTGGTCCGGCGGCGAGCCCCTCTTCTACGACGAGCAGGGCTACGCGGGCCTCTCGGACACCGCCCGCTACTACATCGGCGGCATCCTCAAGCACGCCCCCTCGCTGCTGGCCTTCACCAACCCGACGGTGAACTCCTACCACCGCCTGGTCCCCGGCTTCGAGGCCCCGGTCAACCTGGTCTACTCCCAGCGCAACCGCTCCGCCGCCATGCGCATCCCGATCACGGGCTCCAACCCGAAGGCCAAGCGCGTCGAGTTCCGCGCCCCGGACCCGTCCTCGAACCCCTACCTCGCCTTCTCGGCCCTCCTCCTGGCCGGCCTCGACGGCGTCAAGAACAAGATCGAGCCCGCCGAGCCCATCGACAAGGACCTCTACGAGCTCGCCCCCGAAGAGCACGCGGGCGTCCCCCAGGTCCCCACCTCCCTCCCGGCCGTACTCGACGCCCTCGAGGCCGACAACGAGTACCTCCAGCAGGGCGGCGTCTTCACCTCCGACCTCATCGAGACCTGGATCGACTACAAGCGCACCGCCGAAATCGCCCCGATCCAGCTCCGCCCCCACCCGCACGAGTTCGAGCTGTACTTCGACATCTAGGATTCCGGGCGGACCGGCATACGAGCGAGGCCCCTCGACATCTCTGCGGAGATGGGCGAGGGGCCTCGTCGCTTTGTCGGGGGAATGCTCTGCGGTTCTAGAAGCCGCTGCACGAGGCTGTTGTGAAGGGGCCCGAGGCGGTGGCTGTTTTGGGTTTGCCGTTGCCTACGACCACGGAGCACTTGACCTGACCGCCGGATTCCCCGGTGGTCACGGTGAGTGTGCCGCCCTTGGCCAGTCCTGAGGTGTTCTGCTTCTTGCGCCAGGGCAGCGAGCGGACGGTCTCCTGGCTGGTCGAGACATCGTCGTCGTGCCACGTGCTGTAGGTGATGGCCACGTTGGAGGCGTTTCCGGTGACCTCGTAGGTGACCGTGACTTCCTTCGACACTTCCTTGCCGATGCTGACGACCACCGCGACGCAGCCGCCCACCATCAGGATGAGCACCGCGAGCAAGACCCACAGCCAGGTGCGGCGCTTCTTCGGCACCGGCGGGGGTGCGTAGGGGCTGTGTCCCCATTGCGGCTGCCCTGGAGGCTGCTGCTGCCGTCCGGTGTGATCGCTCATACGGTCAGCCTCACGGGAAGCGGGGAGCTGCGCGAGCGGACCGGGAGCCCGTGCGGCTGGCCGGGTGAGGACGCCGCCGCTCGGATGGCGCCGTGGCGCGGACTGCGTGGGACTGTGCCACCGCCCGCGCCACGGCGGGTGACTCGATCAGTTGTCGCGGATGCCCTTGTAGGTCTTGGAGGACCACAGGGCGCCGCCCTTGCCCTGGCCGCCGGACTTCGAGTAGAGGACGAAGTTGCCGTCGTTCTGGAGGTGGAGATAGGAGCCGAGGCTCTTCTTGTAGGTGCGGGAGGACCAGAGGGCGCCGCCCTTGCCCTGACCACCGGACTTCGAGTAGAGGACGAAGTTGCCGTCGTCCTGCATGCGGGCGTAATTGCCGGTGCCGGAGGTGCCGCTGGCCCAGAGGTTGGCGGTGGTGGTGCGGTTCTGGACGACCAGGTTGCCGTCGCGCTGCATCAGGACGGTGGTGAGTTTGTTCTCCATCCACTGGCCGGGGCGGAGTTCCATACCGGCGGTGAGGATGGTGGGGCGCTTGTAGGTGCCGGTGTGCCAAAGGGCGTCGCTCTTGGCGCGGCCGCCCTTTTTGTAGAGGACGAAATTGCCGTCGTCCTGGAGGTGGACGGAGGAGCCGAGGCTCTTCTTGTAGGTCTTGGAGGACCAGAGGGCGCCGCCCTTGCCCTGGGCGCCGTCCTTTTTGTAGAGGACCAGGTTTCCGTCGTCCTGCATTTTCAGGTACGCGCCGGGGTTGCGGTGGGTCTGGGTGGCCCACAGGGCTCCGCCGCCGGCCTTGTGGTACATGACCAGGTTGCCGTCCTGCTGCATGCGGAGTTCCACGCGCTGGGACACCAGCTTTTCGCCGGGGTTGAGGCGCTGGCCCGGGAGGAGTTCGGTTTTGGGGGCGGGGGTGGCCGGGTTGTCGTCCTTGGGGGCCTTGGGCTGCTTCGAGGTCCTTCCGGTAATGGTGTCCTCGTCGTCCTTGGTGGGCGGGTTCGGGCGGGAGGCGGATACGTCGAGGTAGTTGCGGTCGATGGCGATGGTGACTCCGCCGTGCGTCTCGCGGATGTCGCCGCGGTATTGATGGGCGCGCCGGCCGGTCCATTCGCCGGGAGACAGGCCCATGGAGGAGTCCGAGACGTCGGCGGCGCCGTTCCAGTTAGCGGCCCACAGGACGTCGGGGGTGGTGGCGCCGGACGTGTTCCGGTGGCTTCGCAGGGCCTGGATACCGGAGTTCTTGTGGGCGTACGCGCCGGATCGGTAGCCCAGTTCGTGCAGACGCTCGGTCCAGGCCGACAGGTAGGAGACGACCAGGGGGTCGAAGACGTCGCGGTCGTCGTAGCTCTCGACGTTGTTGTAGAGGACCGTGCCCTTGCCCAGGCCCAGCTTGGCGGCGGTCTCCGCGGCGCCGTTCGCCGCCGCTCGTCCTTGCTCGGCGGCCTTGGCGGGGTTCTTGTCCAGCGTGTTGCCGGGCTTTACGGATCGGTGCCAGGGCTGCGGGCCGACCCAGAGCGGCATCAAGTGCCATCCCTGTGCGGCCTGTTGGCGCACCCATTCGGCGCTGAGCTGCGGCTGGTCACAGGCCCGTGCGCCGCCGCCGATGTAGATACCGATCGCGCGGTACGGGGAGGCCTTGCGCCAGGCCTTCATCCGCTCCGGCGTGGGGGCGGTGCACGCGTCGAAGCCCTCGCCCTTGTAGGCGCCGGGTACGACCATGTCGGTGGGCGGCGCCGGAGGCTCGTACGTGGGGGTGAGCGAACGCTTGCGGCGGGACGGGGCGTTGGAGGTGGCGGATTCGATGATCCGCTCGACGACGGCCGGGGACTGCACGTAGGACACGGTCGCCATCAGGCGCGACTGCTCCAGGGCGTACCGCACCTGGCCGCTGGCCGAGTCGGGTCGGCTGTCCGGGAGTTCGGTGCCGCTCGGCACGGCTTCGGTGGGGATGTCGACGCGCTCGGGCGCGCCCTCCAGCGGCTCCAGGTGCACGGTGTCGGCCCGCTCGCCCACGGCGCGCCCCGTGCACTGGGCCTGGCTCCCGGCGCGGCCCAGGTAGAGCGTGGGCTGGTCAAGTCTCAGACAGGCTTCCGGGTTCTTCGCCAGATCGACCACGCGCCAGCCCTGGGGCAGGTGCAGTTGTAGGCCTCCGTAGCTGACCGAACTGTCATCGGCGGCCGCAGGCAGGGGCGTCACCAGGGGGAAAAGTGCTGCGGTGGCTATCGCGCCCGCGACAAGAGAGGGACGCAGCGATATTCGGGACGGCATGAATCTCCTGTTGCTGTGACCAGGCAAACAGCTGGCCCCGAACGGGGCCCGGCCTGGATTCTGATCGCGGACTCTATAACAGCATCTATTCGAATTGCTTCGTTAATGCGAGTGCGTGCGCATACGGCGTGCGGGGGTGCGGATGGGGCGACTTGAATCCCGTCAATAGTCCAGACCAACTGCGGGCCGCGGTTCATATACGGGGCGCGCGTGCACCATGACGCGACGACAGGAGCTGAGAATTGACAGTCACAGACACCATTGATTGATGGAATTGGTGCAGTACTCCATCGCATTGCGTTGCGTTGCGCCGCATTGCGGGTTTTCCGCAATTTCCGTCGACCAGTCTTCGGCGATGCGCGGACGGCGGGGCGAGACCTGGCATCGACTTGTCACGGGGAGGGGCGGACGCCGGGCTCGTTCGCGTCGGCGCTGCTCGGCTGCCGACCGGCGTCGGTCGGCGTCGGCGAATCCGTACGGCAGCGATACGGCAGAACAGTGCAGCGTACGGCCGGATTCTTGACTGCTCGGCGGTCGGTCCGGTCGTACAGGGGGTGTTACGGATGGGGTGGGATGTGTCACGGTGACGGGGTGTCAGTTCTGGTGGGTACCCCTGGGTGCGGTGGACGGTGGCATGCCGGGGAGCCCGTGGGCGCACCTCGGGAGGTTGGGTCATGGGGGATCAGGAGTGGTGGCGCAATGCGGTGATCTATCAGGTGTATGTGCGGTCGTTCGCGGATTCCGACGGGGACGGCGTCGGGGATATCGGCGGCATCGTGTCCCGGCTGGGGTATCTGGAATGGCTTGGCGTGGATGCCATTTGGTGTACGCCGGTGACCGCTTCGTCCAATCATGACTACGGGTACGACGTAACGGATTACCGGGCGATCGATCCTTCGCTGGGCAGCATGGCGGACTTCGAGCGGCTGGTGGCGGAGGCCGGGCGGCGGGGAATCCGGGTGATGCTGGATCTCGTACCGAATCACACCAGTGTTGAGCATCCGTGGTTCAAGTCGCGGGAGACGAAGCGCAGTTATTACGTGTGGGCGGAGCGGCCCAATAACTGGGTGAGTTCGCTGCACGTTCCGGCGTGGTCCCATGACGACGCGGAGCGGGCGTACTACCTGCACAGCTATCTTCCGGAACAGCCGGATCTGGATTGGTGGAACGAGGATGTGCGGTCCGAGTTCGACGAGATTCTGGCGTTCTGGTTCGACAAAGGGGTGGCCGGGTTCAGGATCGATGCGTGTTATGTGATTCTGAAGGATCGGCAGTTGAGGGATAACCCGGTGGCGCGCGCGGGAGACCATATGTGGGATCTCAACCGTGGGCAGCGGCCGGTGCACAGCGCCCATCAGCCCGAGGTGCACGATGTGCTGCGGCGGTGGCGGACGATCGCGGACCGGTACGATCCGCCGCGGCTGTTGATGGGGGCGACGTGGGTCCCGGAGCCGGGTGAGCTGGTCGCGTATTACGGCAAGGGGGACGAGCTCCAGCTGCCGCAGTACTTTCCGCTGCTGTTCGCCGATTTCGAGGCGGGGGCGTTACGGGAGTGCGTGGAGCGGTGGCTGAAAGCGCTCGGGCCGGAGGACTGCGCGGTGTGGCTCGGGTCGAATCATGATCTGTCGCGCTTCCCTACGCGCTGGTGCGAAGGCGATGACCGCAAGACGCGAATGGCGCTGGCGATGCTGCTGACTCTGCCCGGTGCCTGTGTTCTTTACCAGGGCGACGAGTTGGGGATGGAGGACACGGTGATTCCGGTCGGGCGGGGGCGGGATCAGGCGCCGTGGCCGCGGGACGCCAGCCGTACGCCGATGCGCTGGGAGCGGGGGGAATCGGGTGGTTTTACGGCCGGGGAGCCGTGGTTGCCGTTGGGTGATCCGGGGCGGAATGTCGAGGATCAAATGGCCGACGCGGATTCGGTGTTGAACGGTACGCGGCGGCTCATAGCGCTGAAGAAGCGATTGGCCGGGCCGTACGTGCCGCTGCCCGCCCGGGAGGGGAGCTGGCGGTATCGGCGCGGCGACGTCACGGTGGAGCTCGACTTCACGGGATCGGTGGTGCGGATCGATGGGTGAGGTGGCTGGTACGACGGAGGTGGCCGGTTCGGCGGGGGCGGTCGAGGTGGCCGAAGTCTTGGTGGCGAAGGCGAGAGCAGAGGCGCCAGGGGGCGCGCGGGTGGTGGGAGTTGGTGACGCGCTTGTTGGCGACGCGGGTGCCGATGAGGTGAGTGGTGTTGATGCGGTGGTTGCGGCGGCGCGGGGTGCGCTCGGTGGCCGTACCGTCTGGCACATCAACACCACGGCGGTCGGTGGCGGGGTGGCGGAGTTGCTGCGTTCCGCGATGCCGCGGCATGCGGCGGCCGGGTTACGGGCGCGGTGGCTGGTGGTGCGGGCGGGGCAGGAGTTCTTCGGGATCACCAAGCAGCTGCATCATCTCTTTCACGGCAGCTTCGGCAGCGGACGGGCTTTGGGTGACGCCGAGTTCGCGGTGTACGAGCGTACGACGCGGGAGGCGGCGGGCAAGGCGCTGCCGTACATGACACCCGGCGATCTGGTGCTGCTGCACGATCCGCAGACGCTGGGAATGGCGCCGGCGCTGGGGCGGGCCGGTATGCGGGTGGCCTGGCGCAGCCATATCGGCACCTCCTCCCCCGGCCGTCCGGCGGTGGCCGCCGCGTGGGAGTTCCTGGAGCCGTTTGTCGCGGCGCCGCTGCGGTGTGTCTTTTCGTTGCCGCAGTACGTGCCGCCGGGGCTGGGTGGTCCGGATAGTTCGGGTGGTGTGAGTGGTGTGAGTGGTTCGGGTGGTGTGGGCAGCCCGGATCTGGATGGTGCGGACAGTCGGCGCGCCGTGATCATCGCGCCGTCCATCGACGAGGCGTCGGAGAAGTGCCGGGCGATGGAGGAGGGGGAAGCAGAGGGGATACTGGCGTCGATCGGGCTGGTCGGGGCGGCGGAGTGGCGGGGTGCCGAGGGGGCCGAGGAATCGACTACTGTCGGTCAACTCCGCCGAAAATCAGGCGAGTTGGGGACGTACGAGGCGGCGACCGGGGCGTACCTGGAGCGGCGCGTACGGATATGGCAGGAGCAGCCGTTGCCGCCGGACGTTGCGACGGTGCTACAGCTGTGCCGGTGGGACCCGTTGAAGGACATGGTCGGGACGCTGACCGCCTTCGTACGGCACATCGCGCCGGTGAGTGGCGCGCATCTGGTGCTGGCCGGGCCCGATCCGGCCGATATCGCGGATGATCCGGAGAACCTGGCGGTGTTCGAGGCGGTGCTGCGGGACCGCGCGGCGCTGCCGGTGGAGGTGCGTCGGCGCGTCCATCTCGTCGCGCTGGGGCTCGCCGATGACGCGGTGGAGCTGCGGGCGAACGCGTTGGTGGTCAACGCGTTGCAGCGGCGGGCGACGGTGGTGGCGCAGAAGAGTGTGGAGGAGGGGTTCGGGCTGGCGGTGGCGGAGGCGATGTGGAAGTCGCGGCCGGTGGTGGCGAGTTCGGTCGGGGGGATCCGTATGCAGGTGGCCCATGGCGTGAACGGGCTGCTGGTGGACGATCCGGCGGATCTGCGGGGCTTCGGGCGGGAGGTGGTCCGGCTGCTCGAAGACGCCTCGCTGCGGGAGAAGTTGGGACGGGCGGCGCATGATCACTGTGCGCTGCACTATCTCGCGTGGCGCGAGTTCCGCGATCATGCGCTGCTCTATCTGGATCTGTGCGGTACGGGCCTGAGCGGTACGGATCAGGGCGGCGCGGAGGGGGCGGTCGGGCGATGACCGCTGCGAAGACGGACCCGCTCACGCCTCGGCAGGAGCCGGACGTCATCGTCGTCGGGGCGGGTACGTTCGGGTCGGTGCTCGCCTGGCAGCTAGGCCAAGTCGGGCGCTGGATACGGACGTTGGTGCTGGAGTCCGGGCGGCTGGAGCGGGCGGAGCATGTGCAGAACGCCCCGGTCGCGGAGGAGACCGTGCCGCCGCCGATCCTGTTGGAGCCGGGGGCCGCCGCGCCTGTGGTGGACGGCGTGCGGTGGCGGGTGCCGTGGCGTTCCCATCTGCCGTACCACGGGCTGGCGTACGGCGGTGGCGGCCGGTCGCTGTTCTGGGGCGCGTACTGCGTGTGGCCGGAGCTGGGCCAGGAAGGCGTACGGGAGCACTGGCCGAGCGGGGTACGGGCCGAGCTCGACGACCGGTATCTGCCCGCCGCCGCTGAACTGCTGGGCCTGACACGGCCCGCGCCGCACTTCGACGGCGAGCTGAATCGTCGGCTGCGGGACCGGGTGGTGGGTGCGGTGGCGGCGGGGCGGCTGTTGGGGATCCGGCCTCCCGAGGAGCTTCCGGAGGGACCGGGGAGTGTCGGAGGATCGCTCGGTGCGCGGGGTCCTGCGGGCGTACGGGCTCGGGCTTCGGGCGGGCTGTCGGATGCCGCTGCCGACGTACCTGCCGCTGCTGATGCACCTGGTACTGCTGATGCACCTAGTGCCATGGACGTACGGGAAACCGGCAGTAGCCGGAACGGCGTAGGCCCGCCGCAGGAGGCCAACGGCGCAGCGACGACTGCGGGCACACGGGAGCCGGGCAGGCCATCGGGGCCCTCGGGCAAACGGGCATCCGTCACGGCGCGGGTACCTGATGACGGGCGAGCAGCCGCCGAGGCACGGGAGCCCGGCAGCGCTTCAGGTCCCGCGAGGGTACGCGGGCCAGCTGGATCGTCGGAGCCTGTGGACGTGCCGACAGCCGGCGGGGTACGGGAATCCGTCGCCGTACACGACCCGACCGAAGCGGCGGAGGCCACCGGCAGGCAAGGCCCGGAAGGTGCACGGGAGTCGGCGGGGCCGCCGGGACCCGCCGCTGGCGTACGGGCGGCTGTCGGCGCTCGGGGGCCCGTCGCCCCAGCCGGCGTCGTGGACGAACGAGCAGCTGTTGAGGCGGCGGAGGCTTCCGGAGTGCGCGCATCTGTTGGCATGGAGGCGCGCGGCGCTGTTGGTGGATGGCGCGATGTGGGGCGCTGGGCGCGGCGGTTGAACATGCCGCTGGCGATCGATGTGGTGCGGGGCGCGGAGGGGCCTCGGTTGGTGCGGTTCAGTTCGGCGCCGTTGCTGAACGAGCGGCTGCGGGACGGCACCGGTGAGGTGGAGGTGCTCACCGACTGCCATGTCGTCGGCCTGCGGGTGGAACGTGGGCGGGTCGTTGCGATCGAGACCGGTCGCGGGGTGCTGCGCGTACCGGAGAGGGCCGTGGTCGTGCTGGCGGTCGGGACGATCGAGAACGCGCGGCTGGTGCTGGGGGCCGAGGGGGTGGAGCCGCGCGAGGGGGCGGCGCATGGGCTCACGACGCATCTGCGGTCGAATGTGACGGTGCGGGTGCCGTTCCCGTTTCCCGTAGGGGGTGTTGGGGCCGTTGGGGCGCGTGAGTGGGGTGCTGTTGCGCTGCATCTGCGGGGCTCGTGTGCGCATCCGTCGGGCCCCGCGACGCGGTTTCATCACCAGATCACTGCTTACGGGGTCGGCGCAGTCCCTGAGGAGATTTCTCGTCGGTTGTATGCGGATACGCCCAGGTATGACGTGGAGGCGGTGGAGCGCGCGTTGCGGGAGCCGCCGCGGCATCTTGTCGTCACGCTCGCCAGTGTCGGCGAGGCAGCGGCAGCGGCGGCCGGGGATGGCGGTGGTGCAGGAGCGGAAGAAGGAGCAGGGGCCGGGACCGGGATCGGGATCGGGATCGGTGAGGTGACGCTGCTCGGTGAGCGGGATGAGTTCGGTGCCCGGCGGGCTTATGTACGGCTCGCGCCCGGGGCGGCGGATCTGCGGACCTGGGAGGCGATGGACCGTTCGGCCGATGCGGTGGTCCGTGCCCTGGTGGGCAACGGTGGCGTCGAGGTGTTGCGGAGCGGGCGCTTCGTACCGCTGGGCGAGGGTGAGGGGCTGGCCGCCGCGCTCGGCGCGGAGGACCGCCGGGAGCCGCTCGGCTGCGGTCACCACGAGATGGGCACGCTGCGGATGGGGCCCGATCCACTGGGGCCCGATCCACTGGAGCCCGACCCGCTGGCCCCCGATCCACACGGCTCGCACACCGACTCCAACTGCCGTCTGCACGCGGCCCACAACGTCTACGTCGCCGGCCCGGCCGTCTTCCCGGCGCTCGACTCGGCCGGGCCCGTACTGCCCGGAATCGCCCTGACGCTGCGGCTCGCCGATCACCTGCGGGAGGTCCTGGACGGCGGGTACGGGTCGCGCGCCCCGTCGGCGCCGTACGGGAGGGACGGTCATCACGTGCCCGCGGCGCGGCCGGGGCCCGCGGAGGGACAACGTCGCACTGCGGAGGCGGGGCTGCCCGGTGAAGCGTGAGGGCAGTCCGGTGACGCGTGAGGGCCGTCCGGCAGCCGTGTCCGTACGGCTGCGGCGGGCGCGGGTGGCGGTGTCGGCGATCTTCTTCGTGCACGGAGCCGTGTTCGCCTCCTGGGCCGCCCGCGTGCCCGCCGTACAGGATGAACTCCACCTGTCCGCAGGGATGTTGGGGCTGATCCTGGCGGGTCCCGGGCTCGGGGCGCTCGCCGGGAGTCAGGCGGGCGGGCTGATGGTGCACCGGCTCGGCAGCCGTACGGTGAGTGCGCTGGCGCCGGTACTGCTGAGCGTTCCGCTGGGCCTCATTCCGACCGCGCATTCCGCGTGGGTGCTCATGGCGCTGCTGGTGCTGCTCGGTGCCGCCGACGGGTGCACGTCCGTGGCGATGAACGCCCAGGCCGTCGTCGTACAGCGGCAGTACGGGCGGACCGTGCTCAACTCCATGCACGCCATCCGGAGCATCGGCGCCGTGGCGGGCGGGCTGGCCGGGGTCGCCACCGCGTCCCTCGGGCTGACGCTGACCACGCAGTTCGTGGCGATGGCGGTGGTACTGGCCGTCGTGTCGGCGGTGGCGGCCTGCGGGCTTCAGCCGGAGGAGGTCCCGGGGAGCGGGGGCGTACGGGAGCGTACTGATGAGGTACGGGAACGCACCGACGAGGTACGGGAGCGGGCCGCGGACGTACCGGAGGGGGCGAGGGCCGGTGCGGCGACGCGGGGGATGAACGGGCGGCTGGCCGTACTGCTGCTGGCCCTGATGACCTTCCTCGCCGCCTTGGTGGAGGACGCGCCCGCTTCCTGGAGCGGTGTGTATCTGCGGCAGGTGGGCGCGGATGCCGCGACGGCCGCCGCCGGGTACGCCGCCTTCTCCGCCGGCGGGGTCGTCACGCGGCTGCTCAACGACTGGCTGGTGAACCGGCTCGGGTGGGTCCGGCTGATCCGTATCGGGACGTTGTGCTGCGCCGTCGCGCTCACTGCCGCGCTGCTGGTCGGGCAGCCGGTGACCACGCTGGTGGCGCTGGTCGTGGCGGGTGCCGGGATCAGCGCGGTGTTCCCCGGGGCGTTCACCGCCGCGGGTGCGCTGCCGAATCCGGCGCTGGCGATGGGCCAGGTCGGCTTCGCGGGCAATCTCGGCTGGCTGCTGGTCTCGCCGATCATCGGCGGCCTGGCGACGCTCGTGGGGCTGCCGACTGCTTTGGGGGTGTTGGCGGTGGCCGCGGTCGTCATCGCGGGACTGGCGCCGGTCACGCGGGTTCGGCCGTCGGCCGATGGGTGACGGGCTCCGTGGGGTGCTTCGTCCGCGGGTGCTTCGTCCGCGGGTGCGTCGTGGCTGGTCGCGCCCGCGCGGCAAAGCCGCATAGCGACGCAGCCCCGCGCCCCTTTCGGGGCACGAGCGAAGCACACCGGACGAGGAGAGAGGAATTCGCTGTCGTGCTGACAACCAAGCAAGTTCTGATCACTGGCCCCGGGAAGGTGGAGACGCGGCGCAGGCAGTTGGCGCCGCTGCGGGCCGGTCAGGCCCTCCTGCGGGTCACGCAGTGCGGGGTGTGCGCGTCGGAAGTCGATCAGTGGCTGGGCAAGGCCGATCGCTATCCCGTCGAGATAGGTCATGAAGTCGCCGGTGTGGTCGAAGAGATCGCGCCTGAGGAGGACGGGGGCGATGGGTACAGGGGCGACGGGTACGGGGACGATGAGTACGGGGGTGATGGCTACGGCGGGTCCCTGAAGCCCGGTGATCAGGTGGCGTCCTGGGTTCCCGGGGGCGGCTATACGGAGTTCATGGTCATCGAGGCGCGTCACGCTGTTCCCGTGCGCCCCGGCAGCCCCTTCCCTGCCGTCGCCGAGCCGCTGGCCTGCTGCGTCAACGCCGTTGAGCTGGCCGCCCCGAGGATGGGCGCGGACGTGGTGATCATCGGCACGGGGTTCATCAGCCGCCTCGTCCAGCGGTTGTCGGTCCTCAAGGGCGCCCGGTCGGTCATCGTGGCGGGCCGCCGCCCCGAGCCCCTGTCCGAGGCGCTCGGCCGGGGCGCGACACGGGTGGTGAATCTGCGTACGGAGTCCCTGGCCGAAGCCGTCGCGGAGACCACCGGCGCCGATGGCGCGAACGGTGCGGACGGTGCGGATGTGGTGTACGAGGCCACCGGGGCGGAGGACGCACTCGCCCTCGCCGGTCAGGTCACCCGTACCGGCGGCACCCTCGCGATCGTCGGCTACCACCAGGGCGGCCCCCGCACCATCGACATCGCCCGCTGGAACGAACGCGCCTTGCGCATCGCCAACGCCCACTTCCGCGACCTCGACACCATCCTGTCCGGCATGCGGACCGCGGTCGCCCTGGTCGACTCGGGCCGGCTCGACCCCTCCGACCTGCTCACCCACCGCTACTCCCTCGACGACGCACCCACCGCCTTCCGCACCGCGGCCGCCCGCCCCGAGGGGTTCGTGAAGGCGGTGGTCGAGCCGCGTCCGTACACCGCCTTGTGAGCAACACCGCACCGGCGCACGGGAGTTCACGGCACGACACTCATGGGCGAAGGGCCGGATATCGGTCCCGCCGGAACCCGATCGCATGACCGCTGGAGTACCCTGGAACCACCGAGGGCATTTCGCACACCGGCTCCCATGCCGAGGTCGTTCTCGGCGAACGACAACCACCGGGCGGATGGCGTCGGTCGCCGTGAGCCCGGGGTGGGGCCGTAGCGTGACCGTGTTCACCGCACCGAAGCCGGACCGTCCGTTGGACGGTTCCCGCCCTGTGCGCCGGGCGGCCCGGCTGTCCTTGACCCCGACACGCCGTACTCCAGGCCCCTTGGACGGCGCCTGGTGGCCTTACTCCCGGGATCTGTCACATGAACTGCCCTTGCTGGCCGCCGTGCTGGATCCCCTATGGGGTCGGATCACCCGTGTCGCGGTGAACCCCGCCTACTGGCCGGACATCCCGCGCAAGGTCTCCGTGGCGACACGGGGCGTCGTCGGGCACCGGGTGATGCACGTCGGCTGGTTCGCGGCCGAACAGGACCCGCACAAACTCCTGTTGCTCTCCTACACCGTGGGCCGTTGGGACCTGCTGACCGTTCCTCCGCAGACACCTCCCGCCACGGCACGCCTGCTGATGGCCGCCGCGGCGGACCCGCGCAACGCCCTCACGGCGAGCGGCTTGATGCTCGTCGCGGGGGCGCTGACACCACCGGACCGGAGCCTGGCGGCGGAGGCCGTACCGGAGCAGTCCGGCACAGAACGCCTGGTCCCATGACGCACCACCGGGCGGAGTCCGTCCGCCCAGCACGTTTCACCGCGCGCCCGGAGAACGCGTCGGCTGCCGCACCCGCGGTCCCCGGCGCCGATCAGGCCGAGGTGCGCATCATCGCGGCGTCCCCCGAAGCCGCCCGGCAGGTCGCCGACGTGCTCCGGCGTCACTTCGCCGCCACTGAGCAGCGCAGTTACCCCGCCGATCCCCTCGGCGGCGGAACCAGGCTCCATCTCACCGTGGACACCGCCCGCGGCGCCGAGGCCTCCGGGCCCGGCCTGCCCTGGCCGGTGCCCGGTCACCCGCACCACGACGAGCTCCCGGGCGTCCCCGTTTCCCTACCCGTATCCGTATCCGTACGCCCCGGACACCCGACCACCCCGGACGAACCGTCCGGAGACAGGCCCCCGCCATGACCAGCACGATCAGCGCACCGCTGTCCCCCGCACCGCCCGCCCTCCCGCCCCGGCTCGCTCTGCAGCCGCCGGGCTCCGGCGTCCACCGGATCGACGGGGCGTGGTGGCCCCGCTCCCGCGACCTGACCGAGGAACTGCCGCCTCTGCTCGCCGAGTTGACGCCCCGCTGGGGCCGCATCACCCGGGTCACCGTCGACGCCACCATGTGGCTCGCCAGTCCCCGCCGCATGGCGCTCGTCGACCGCGTGGTGCACATCAACTGGTCCGTCGTCAAAGGGCATCGGCACAACGTGTGCCTCCTCTCCGTCGGCGTAGGCCGCTGCGACCTGCTCGTCGTACCGCCCGAGGCCTCCGCGGCCCAGGCGGACCGCATCATGGCGGCCGCCCGCCGCACCGGCACCTGGACGGGGCCGCGGCACCTCTGAGCGGGGCTGCCCCGGCCGAGGTACGGCTACGCGCCGCCACCGGCCCGCTCCCCTCTCCGCCGCCTCCATACCTTCCGTACCCTCTGCACCTTCCGTACGGTCCGCACTCTCCGGCAGCCCCAGCCCCCGGCCGCACCGTCCCACACCACCACGGCCGAGGAGCCCGAAGTGCCCGAAGTGCCCACTCGCAGCGCACCGCCACCGGCACCGGCACCGCTGTCGCCACCGGCACCGCTGTCGCCACTGTCACCGTCGTGGCCGCCGTCGCCGACACCACCGTCATCGCCGTCATCGCCGCCACCCGACCTGGCGCCACCGGCCCCCGGGTACGACGGCAACGCCCCCTTCCCCGCCGCCGGGCCGGACCGCCGCGCCCGGGCCCGTACCGCCGGTCAGCGGCTGCAACTCGTGCTGACCGGCGGCATCGTGATGTTTCCGCTGCTGGCCGTGGCGCTCGCCGGGTGGGTGCTGTGGGGACGGGTGATCGGGCCCGCCGATGTGCTGATCGCGTTCGGGCTCTATGTCGTCACCGGTCTGGGGATCACCGCCGGATTCCACCGGGGGCTGACGCACCGCAGTTTCACCGCCGCTCCCCCGCTGCGTATCGCGCTCGGCGTCGCCGGGTCGATGAGCTTCCAGGGGGACCTGATCGGCTGGGTCGCCACCCACCGGCGGCACCACGCCTTCACCGACCGCCCCGGTGACCCGCACTCGCCGTACCGCTTCGGTACGAGCCTGCGCGGCCGGCTCCGCGGGCTGGGCCACGCCCACCTCGGGTGGCTCCTGCGCACCGAGAGCACACCCGCCGAGCGCTACGCCCCCGATCTGCTCGCGGACCGCGGTATGCGGCTGCTCTCGCGCACCTTTCCCCTGTGGTGCGCGCTCAGCCTCGCGCTGCCGTTCGGTCTCGGGTGGGCCATCGGCGGCACCCTGCACGACGCGCTGACGGCGCTGCTGTGGGCCGGGCTCGTACGGATCGTGCTGCTCCAGCATGTGACGTGGAGCGTGAACTCGCTGTGCCACATGGTCGGGCGGCGCCCGTTCCGTACCCGGCGGCACGACCGGGCGACCAACTTCTGGCCGCTGGCGCTGCTCTCCTTCGGCGAGAGCTGGCACAACCTGCACCACGCCGATCCCACCTGCGCCCGGCACGGGGTGGACCGGGGCCAGATCGACCCGACGGCGGCCGTCATCCGCCTCTTCGAGCGGTTCGGCTGGGTCAGCGACGTACGGTGGCCCAGCCCCGGACGCCTCGAAGGGCGCCGCGCGTCACTCGCGGCACAGGAGTCGGTGGACTGATGGGCCAGGCGTGCGGCGGACACATGCGGCCGGCCGGGCAGCGCGGAGCCAGGCCGTGGTGTCTGCGGCGCGGCGGACACGCTCGCCCGTGCCGACCGGGCCACCCGCACCGGCGGCACCCTCGCGATCGCCGACTGCCACCAGGGCGGCCGCCGCACGACTGACCTCGCGTCGCGCGCGGGAGCGGGTGCGCCGTCCGTGACGCGGCCCCCGCCCCGAAGGGTTCGTGGCGGGGGTGGTCGCACCGCGCCCGTGAGGTGCGGCCGCTCGGCGATGAGGTCCGGTGGTGCCGTACGGACAGCGGCTCCTCGCCTCCGGCCGTGGACGGCTCAGGATCTTCGGGGCCGCAGCCACCGGAGGACGGGGGTTCCGTGGCGCCGGCCTGGTGACTGCGGTCCCCGGCTGCGGGGCCGCAGTTGACCGGCAAGGGGGACAGCGGACGGCCCGGCGCACCGCGGGGGCGGTCAGTAGACGATGGACACGATCCGGCAGGCGGCTTCGGCCAGTCGGCGGTCACCGTCGATGCGGGCGAGGGCGAGGGCGGTGGCCGGGTGGATGCCGCGGGCGCACAGCCGCCAGGCGGTCTCCTGGTGCAGATGTACGGTCGCGGCGGGGCGCCCGGCGTCCGCCTCGGCCAGGGACCAGCGAGGCCCGGGGGCCGGGGCGGCGGAGGTGGACGTGGACGTGGCGGTGGACGTGGCCGTGGCGGTGGCGGTGGCGGTCCAAGTGCCGCCCGCCGGACCGTCGATGCGCATCCGGATCTGCGTGCCGGCGGGGGCGTCGACGTCGCGCAGGGTGTGCGGCAGGGCCCGCAGGAAGGTGTCCAGGACCACGGACAGGAACCGCGGGTCGGGGTCGGTTTCCTGGCCGGTGGCGTGGCGGATCTGCTGGCGGTGGGTCCAGAACTCGGTGAAGTCGCGGGCGCTGTCCAGCCACATGGGCGCCGGGTCGACGCCCGCCCAGGACACGCCCAGCGACGGGGAGTCGGGGTCGGTCGTCTCGAAGAAGCGGGCCAGCTGACCGCCGACCAGGTCCAGGGTGTCGACGAGCGCGGCCGGGCTCACCCGGCGGCAGGCCTCCACCCATTCCTGGTTGATGCGGTGGATGAACGTCTCCAGCGTCTCGCCCGGCGCGAAGGCGGGCCCCTCCGTGTGCCCGTCGCGGTCGCGGGCGAGGCGTCCGTAGAAGTCGCCCAGGAGGTGGGCGGCCAGATCACGTACGGTCCAGCCCGGCACCGCTTCCTTCCGCCAGTCCGCGGGCGCCAGGCCACGCAGCGTGGCCATCAGCGCGCCCTGCTCAGGTGCGAAGAGACAACGGGCGTCGATCGGGGCACCGAGCCAGGAATGACCTGGCCCGTCGCTGAGCTGGGAGTCCATGGCCAAAAGCGTGCCGAACGGGCACCTGATCGGCCACTGAATATCCCATTCCGGCCGACCGCGGCGCCGAAGGATCACGCGGTACGGACGCGGCGCCGTACCGGGCACGGCTGGCCGGTACGCAAGACCCGACAGGAACGCGCAGCGGACCGGTTCGCGAGACCCGGCAAGGACGGTCGGCACGCCGCCCCGTACGGCCCCGCGCCGCGGCGCCGGAAAATCCGTGTGCGCCCGTCGGTCCCAGCGCCTACCCTGGTACGCATGTCTATGCCCCGGATTTCTTAGCTCGGACACCCGCTTTCACGCCACCCGTGTGTCCTTGAGCTTTTCCGGAGCGTAATCCCATGATCACCGTGCGCGGTGTCGACGTGCGCGTCGGCGCCCGTCTGCTGCTGTCCGACCTCTCCTTCCACATCTCCCCCGGCGACCGCATCGGCCTCGTCGGCCGCAACGGCGCGGGCAAGACCACTCTCATGAAGACCCTGGCCGGGCAGGCGCAGCCGGCCGCCGGGAGCGTGCGCCGCACCGGCTCGCTCGGCTACCTCGCGCAGGAGCCGCGCGCCGCGGACCCGGCCACCACCGTCACCGACCGGATCCTGTCCGCCCGCGGCCTGGACCGCGCCGTGGCGGCGCTGCGTGCCGCGGAGGGCGCGATGGCCGCCGCCGACGGCCCGTCCGCGCAGGCCCGTGCGATGGCCGCCTACGTCCGCGCGGAGGACGCCTTCCAGGGGCTCGGCGGGTACGCGGCCGAGGCCGAGGCCGCGCGGGTCGCCGCCGGGCTCGGGCTGCCCGAGCGCGTACTGGCGCAGCCGGTGGGCGAGTTGTCCGGCGGCCAGCGGCGCCGGGTCGAGCTGGCGCGGATCCTCTTCTCGCGCCACGACACCCTGCTGCTGGACGAGCCCACCAACCACCTGGACGCCGACTCGGTGACCTGGCTGCGCACCTACCTGGCCGGGTATCCGGGCGGCCTGGTGCTGATCAGCCACGACACCGGCCTGCTGGCGGACACCGTCAACCGGGTCTTCCACCTGGACGCGCACCGGGCCGCCATCGACATCCACAACACCACCTGGCACGCCTACCTCGCCCAGCGCGCGGCCGACGAGCGGCGCCGGGCCCGCGAGCGGTCCAACGCCGAGCGCAAGGCGGCGGCGCTGCGTACCCAGGCCGACAAGATGCGCTCGAACGTGGCGACCGCGGTGGCCGCCAAGAACATGGCCCGCCGCGCGGACCGGCTGCTCGCGGACCTGGAGCCCGCGCGCCGCGGCGACAAGGTCGCCCGCATCCGGCTGCCTGAGCCGGAGCCGTGCGGGCGCACACCGCTGGGGGCCGTCAGCCTGGCCAAGGCGTACGGCGACCATCAGGTGCTCACGGGCGTGGACCTGGCCGTCGACCGCGGCAGCCGTCTGGTCGTGCTCGGGCTCAACGGCGCGGGAAAGACGACCCTGTTGCGCATGCTCGCCGGGCACGAGACGCCGGACGGCGGGCGGGTGGTGCACGGCCACGGGCTGCGTCTGGGCTACTTCGCCCAGGAGCACGACACCCTCGATCCGGCGCGTACGGTCCGCCAGAACCTGGCCGCCGCGGCGCCGCACCTCACCGACGGCGAGGTCCGCCGTGTACTGGGGGCCTTCCTCTTCACCGGGGACGACGCCGACAAGAGCGCCGGGGTGCTCTCCGGCGGCGAGAAGACGCGGCTGGCGCTGGCCTCGCTGGTCCACTCCGGTGCGAACGTCCTGCTGCTGGACGAGCCCACCAACAACCTGGATCCGGCCTCGCGCACGGAAGTTCTGGGCGCGGTCGCCGACTATCCGGGGGCGATCGTGATGGTCACCCATGACGAGGGCGCCATCGAGGCGCTGCGCCCGGACCGGGTCCTGCTGCTGCCGGAGGGCGACGAGGATCTGTGGAGCCCGGATTACGTGGAGTTGGTCGCGTCGGCCTGACCGGGAATCCGGTCGGGGGGCGGGGGAATCCGCGGTGAGGTGATATTGCCTCGCCACGGATTCCCCTGGCCCGCCGCCGGTCGGCCGCTTTCGGAAACGGTCTATCGGTCTGCCGTACGGTCCGCCTTCCGCGCCTCGATGAGAAAGCGGCTCGAATGGGCCACGAACGGGCCCTCGTTGTGAATCTTCTCGTGGAGTTCGCGCAGCCGGTCGCGGTACTGGTCGACGGTGAAGCCCGGGACCATCCAGATCACCTTGCGCAGGAAATAGACCACCGCGCCGATGTCGAAGAACTCCATCCGCAGCCGCTCGAACCGCAGGTCGACGACGTCGAGTCC
This sequence comes from Streptomyces sp. UF-297, assembly GCF_058245575.1. Lineage (NCBI taxonomy): Bacteria > Bacillati > Actinomycetota > Actinomycetes > Kitasatosporales > Streptomycetaceae > Streptomyces > Streptomyces sp. UF-297. Next base: position 20,585 of record NZ_JBSIBZ010000071.1, read on the forward strand.
GGCGGCCTCGGCCTCCCGGCGGGCGTCGTCGGGATGGCGCCGCCCGCGGGCCTCGGGCTGTGGGCCGAGGAAGTATTCGACGAGTTCGAAGACGCTGGCGTGGCCGACGTGCTGGGAGAGGTACGTGCCGCCGGGCTCCAGTACGCGGGCGATCTCGGTCCACCACACGGTTGCCGGGTGGCGGCTGGTGACCAGGTCGAACGCCCCGTCGGCGAAGGGCAGCGGCGGCTCGTCCTCGTCGGCGACGACCACCGCGCCCAGCGGCCGCAGCAGGCGGGTGGCCTTGGCGACGTTCGGCGGCCAGGACTCCGTGGCGGCCATGACCGGCGGCAGTTTCCCGGCTTTGGCCAGGACTTCGCCGCCGCCGGTCTGGATGTCGAGTGCGGCCCGCGCGCGGGCCAGCCGCTCGCCCATCAGCCGCTGATAGCCCCACGAGGGGCGCTCTTCGGTGGCCCGGCCGTCCAGCCAGGAGAAATCCCACCCGTCCACGGATACGGAATCGGCCTCGTCCACCAGTTCATCAAAGGTGCGTGACATACCCGAATCATTACCGCAGAAATCCGAATACGCAAAGAAATGACCCCGGCTCAATTACCGTGCCAGGGGCCGGTATTGGCGTGCCCGAATACAACACAGAGGGCATGCGGCGCAGTGCCGCATGCCCTCTGCCGGCCGCGTCCGCCGAGTGGTGTCAGCGGACGACCTTGATGCCGAAGTGGCCGCCGACGGCGAATCCGATGGCGCTGTGCATGTGGGCGTACATCTCCATGCCGCGCGAGGAGACCAGGCCGCCCAGGTCCATGACGTCGCTCCAGCCGTAGGAGGCGAGCAGGTCGGTGACGACCCGCTTGGCGTCGGCGTCGTCGCCCGCCACGAACATCGTGTGGTCGTCGCCCACGGACCGGGGGTTGACGACGGTGTCCTGCTCCTGGGTGACGAAGGCCTTGACCACCTTGGTGTCGGGCAGGGCGCGCTGGATCTGCTCGCCGAGGCTGTCGATGTCGACCGGGTCGAGCCTCGGCATGACGCCCCACGGGGTGGGCCAGGGGTGCTCGACGTCGGGGTTGTAGAGGAACGGCACGGCGTAGTCGATCAGGACCTTGCCGGCCAGCTTGTCGGCGCCGATGCCGGTGAGGGCCCGGACCGCGTTGTGGCCGTCGATGCCGTTGACGACCACGTCGGCGGCGGCCGCGGCCTCGGCGAAGGTGACGAGGGTGATGCCGGGGTGGCCCGCGAGCCACTGGCCGTAGGGCGGGTTGCCCATCATGTCGGGCTCGGTACGGGCCAGGGTCTCCTTCGGGTCGCGAGTGCCGACGAAGACCTCGTGGCCCAGCTCGACGAGCTTCGCGGCGTGCGCGCGGCCGCCGCCACCGGTTCCCAGAACTGCGATCTTCATCTTCCTGACTCCTTGCCGTGTGCGGTGCGGTTCGGGCGCCGAGAGGAGACCGGCTCGCGAACTAGTACATAAGTACTGTAGAGCGAGAGCGAAGGTTCGGTCAAATGGGACATACAGCGCGTAGCGTCGCAACGATTCGGCCATTTACCCGTATCGCCGCATCGATACATTCGTACTGCAAAGAATCCGGGGCGCGTCGCTCACACCCCGGCCTTCTGTGGCGCGGGGGTGGAGGTGTCGGCCGTACGCCCGCCCCCGAACGCCCCGCGCGCCCCTACCGCCCCACGCAGGTCCGGCAGCAGCGTGAAGATGCCGAGGAACGCCATGATCACGCCGAGCACCAGCGGGGCCCGCAGGCCGTAGGTGTTGATGCCGACGCCGCCCAGCCAGGAGCCGATGACGATGCCGAAGGTGATGAAGGAGGAGTGCACGGTGTTCACCAGGGGGCGGGCGTTCGCGGTCCGCTGCACACGGGTGATCATCGCCGGGTTCATGGTGACGCCGACCAGGCCGATGCCGAGCATGAAGAGCACGGTGGGCGCGGCGAGTTCGGCGAAGAGTGCGAAGCCGGCGAGGAAGAGCACATTGAGCACGAGGCCGACGATCTGGACCGCGATGGTGTGCCGGTCCGCGAAGCGGCCCACGACGGCGTTGCCGGCCACGGTCGCGGCCCCGTAGGCGACCAGCAGCCACGGCACCGAGCCCGCGCTGAAGCCGGTGACCTGGGTGAGGATCGGGGTGAAGTAGCTGAAGGCGGAGAAGGTGGCGCCGATGATGAGGGTGGAGGTGGAGAACACCAGCCACAGCCGCGGGTTCCTGAAGGCGCGCAGCTCCTCCCGTACGGAACCGGCGCCCGCGCCCTCGCGGGCCACGGACGGCACACCGAAGATCGTCGCCAAGGCGGCCACTACGGTCAGCGCGGAGATCGCCCAGAACGCCGCGCGCCAGCCCAGCTGCCCTCCGACGAAGGTCGACAGGGGCAGCCCGAGCAGGGTGCCGAGCATCAGCCCGTTCATGGCGGCGCCGATCGCCTTGCCGCGCATCTGCGGGCCGGTGATCTCGGCGACCACCGACAGGGCGACGCCGAAGAACGCGGAGGAGGCGACGCCGGTGATGACGCGGCCCGTGACCATCGTCGCGTAGTCGGTCGACAGCGCCGCGAGCACATTGCCGCCCAGGAAGATCGCGAACAGCACCATCAGGGCCGCCTTGTGCGGGAGTTTGAGCACGGCGGTCGCCAGGAAGGGGCCGCCCACCGCCATGGCGACGGCGAAGGCGGTGATCAGATAGCCGACCTCGGGGATGGTGGCACCGAGGCCCCGCGCCATCTCCGGCATCAGGCCGGCCACCACGAATTCGCCGGTGACCATGGCGAAGATGCCTAGCGCGAGGACGTATACGGCCTTGGGCATGGGGTTCCTCCCATAACTAAACGATCGTTTCAGAATGAGGGCGCGCGAAAGCCCCTGACGGGCAAGGGAGTTGATCAATGCGGCACGGACGGCTCAATGCGGTACGAACGGCACCGGCAGGTCAGCCGCTCCAGGTGACGGCCTTCAGCGCCTGGTCGATCACCTGGGTCAGATAGGCGCGGTCGGCCGCCTTCTCCATGACCCGCAGACCCTGGGTGAAGGTGACCAGAAAGCGGGCCGCGGCCTGTACGTCCACGTCGGAGGCGATCTCGCCTTCGGCGCGGGCGCGGCGCAGCAAGAAGGAGAAGACCTCTTCCAGGTTCCCCAGCGCGCCGCCCAGACATCGCGCGGCGTCGGCGTCGCCCGGCAGGCGCTCCATCACCCCATGGGTGACCATGCAGCCGGTGCGCTCCGGGTCCGCCAGCGCGTCCTCCACGTACGACAGGAGGAAGTCGCGCAGCGCGGGGAGCGCCGGGCCGGGGGCGGCCAGGCCCTCCTGTGCCCGTTCGGCCTGGAGGGCGCAGTAGCGCCGCAGGGCCTTGAGGTACAGGTCGTGCTTGGAGCCGTAGGCGGCGTACATGCTGGAGCGGTTGATGCCCAGCGCGTCCACCAGATCCTGGACGGAGGTGGCCTCGTACCCCTGGCGACGGAAGGTCTCCATCGCCGCGTCGAGTGCGGCGTGCGGGTCGAACTCCTTGGGGCGGGCCATGCGCAGCACACTACAGCATTCCCAACCGTTCGTTTCAGAACTACTGCGCCAAGGCAGCCGTGCGCGACGGGACGCGAAGGGAGCGGGCCGGGCCCCCGCGCTTCCTGGGGGCAGAAGCGCGGGGGCCCGGCGATGCCGCACGGCACCCGTACGGAACCCGTACGGTGCGGTGCGGTGCGGTGCGGTGCGGTGTGACGCGGCGCGATCCGGTGTGCTGCCGTGCGGTACGGCTACCGGCTCAGCGCTGCGGCGCTCGGGGCCGCGGCACCGTTGGGGTACGCGTTGTCGTCGGCGAAGCGCGGAACGTCGGCGTTCTCGTTCCGGTTGCCGTTCTTCTCGTGGATCCACTTTCCGGCCAGCGCCGGGATCCAGGCCGAGAACTCGCTCTGGGTGAGATCGGCGGGGGCCTTGGCACCCAGCTTGTTGATCTCGCCGGTGGGCAGGCCCGTGGTCGGCTCCATGCGCTCGCCGGGAGTGTCCGCCATCGCCTTGTCCCAGACCTGGAGGGCGAAGGTGGTGCAGTTCCGGGCGGGCGAACCGGCCCAGCCGCCCGTCAGCAGGTAGTTCCAGGTGGGGAGCAGGGTGTACTTCTCACCCAGCTCCGTACGCCGCTGGATCTCCTTCTGGAACGCGGTCTTCTGCGCCCCGCTGAGGGTCTTGCAGCGCGCCGCGCGCGGGGAGTGCGCACCGTTCTGGTCCTGCTTGCGGCTCGGACGGTCCCATTCCACCAGGGGCTTGCCCGGCGAATTGATGTCGTAGCCCGTGTAGTTGACGGACATTCCGTCGACCGGCGATCCGTCACCGTTCTTTCCGTCCGGGTCGACCGGCTGGAAGGAGTAGGTGTCGTAATGGGCGGTGCCGCCCTGCGCGAGCTTCCGGTGGAACTTGCCGCCGGAGTTGAAGTGCACCAGCCAGCTGTGCCCGAAGACGTGCTGGCTGACGTTGAGCTCGTACAGGAGCTTGTTCATCTGGTCGGCGTAGGAGAGGCTGCCGTATTTGTCCTTGAACTCCTTGCCGCTCCACAGGTCGTAGGCGCGTTTGCCCACGTCCCAGACATAGCCACCGGTGGTCCTGTCGGTGACCTCGGTGCTGTAGATGCACAGCGTGTCGTCCAGCTGCTGCGGGCCGGACGAGCTCGGGCTGTCTGCGGTCTTGCCCGTGGCCGCGGTGGCGGGCCGGTCCGAGGTCGCCGCCTGCGCGGACCCCTGGACGACCCCGACGGACAGCACCGCCGCGGTACACGATGCGAGAACAGCCGTACGTAACTTCATGACGTGCCTTTACATCCCTTCAAACCAAGGCCAGGAAGGCCAAACCAAGATCATTACGGCGAAGGGTCCCACAGGCCATAGGCCTTTGGTCCCGCGGGGTCGGGACCTTCTTCCCTGGTGGCGTGCGCCGGTGTCGCCCTGATCTCGGGGCTACGGCGGGCAGGCCGGGCGGGGGCGTCGGCTCGCGGGGCGTATGGGCGATGGCGTACGGGCGGGGGCTGCGGACACGGGCGTACGGAGGAGGACGTACGAGGGAGGGCGTACGGACGAGAGCGTGCAGACGAAGGTGTGCAGACGAGGGCGCAGAGCCGATGGCGTACCAACGGGACGCGTGCGCGGGGAGGGCGCCGGCCGGTGGCCCCTCATTCCCTCACCCCCGTCGAGGGAGCGAGGGGCCACCGCGCCGTCTGCATGGGCTCCGCCGATGCGGCCGGGCCCATGGACGGGACGTGAACCGGGCGCCGGGCGGCGGGAGTTGCGCGGCTTCCGTCACGAACTCGATGGCGGCGAACGCGGCGGGGCCGGTTGCCGAGCCGGGCGACGCGCGGCGGGCAAGTCGCCGCTGCCGGGCCCTCGCGGTGTTCGCCGAGTCGTTCCGATGCAATTGCATCACATCGCCGTCCCCCTGGCGATGCATGCGCATCGGATCGTTACCGAGCAGGCCATAGCACAGCCCGCGGCGGCCCGGTGACTTCACCCTTCGGCCTCCCTGGAGGGGCAGGACTGCGCTGGTAGACAAGTGCGGACCGGGCGCCCGGACTGTCGGCCGGGGCCAGTACGAGGAGTTGGGACAGCGCGGTATGGGTGTGAGTCAGTGGGCAGGGAAGGCCGTCACGGGCGTGGGAGTGGCCGCTGCGGCGGTCGGTGTCGTGCTCGCCGCGGGGCCGCCCGCGTCGGCGGAGGGGAAGTGGTGCAACAACTCGGTGTGCATCGAGACGTACGACCACGGGACCTACCTGGGGCGGGTGGAGGTGTCGGTGACCAACACCAACCAGCCGAACCGGATCTCGGCGCGGGTGTGGACCACGAACGGCTGGAGCGCCAACACCAAGGTCGAGGACGTGGCGAAGTTCCGCACCTACCGCGACCAGGCCTACCCGCAGCGGCACTTCCCGGCCGGGACGCGGCTGTGCGCGGAGGGCTTCCGGGGCGGCGCTAGTGTCGGACTGCCGTGTGTGACGATCACCGAATGAGGTGATCCGCCCAGCGCGGTGTACGGCGGGGGCGCTCCGGACTGCGGGCGCCCCCGCCGACCCCCGCTCAGCGGTGGTAGCGGATGAGTGAGCGCACCATGCGGCAGGTGATGTCGGAGGGCGGATGCACCCCGATCCGGGCCGCGGTGGTGCGTATCTTCTTGTTGCTGGCCTGCTTCTGCCCGTAGACGCCCGTGTCGAGCAGGGCGATGGCCAGACGCATGGCCTTCAGCCGGCGGTTGTGCGACTCATAGCGCTCGCGCGGCCAGCCCGCGGGCAGCGGCTTCTTGGGGAGAGGGTGGGCCGGAAGGGGTTTCGTCGGGAGTACGGCTTGGGCCATCGGCGACCTCCTGGAGCAGTGTCGGACCCTCACTGGAACTGCTTCCAGTTTAGTGGCGGCCACTGACAATCCCCCCTGGCCAAGGGCGGTTTCACCGCCGTGAACAGGGGGGATTCGGGAGCGGCCCGGGGCCTGCGCGCCGCCTCGGGCGAACGGGCGTCAGGCAGCCGCGCGGCGCCGCCGTACGGGCCCCGGGACGGCGCAGGTGACGACGCGGACGACGTACCACTGACCGTCGTGTGACGGCCTGTGCAGGGCCGGACGGCGGTGGGTCAGCCGGAGGTGGTGGCCGGGTAGGCGTCGCCGGTGGGGGCGCAGCGGAGGGTGAAGGGGGTGTTGCCGGCGTTGGGTTCGTAGAGGCGGATGTCGATGTCGGTGTAGGGGCGGGCGGTGCCGGGGAGGGCGGCGTTGGCGGCGGTGCAGGTGAGTTGGCTGACGGCGGCGATGGGCAGGAGGCGGACTTCCAGGGGGAGGCGGATGTCCACTCCTCCGGCGCGGGCGGAGGCCTGCAGGCGGCCGTGCATGGGTGGGACCTGGGTGACCAGGCCGCGGGTTCGTTCTGCCGGGGTGGGGCCCTCCAGGAGGAGGTCGAGGGCCTGTTGGGGGCCGACCGGGCCGTCTGCCGGGCGGGAGACGCCGCGCATGCCGACCGGGGAGAGGAAGTACAGGCGGGCGGTGTAGGACTGGGTGCCGGGCTCGCGGATGCCCGCGGCCGGGGCGCCGGCCCGTTCGTACCCGGTGGTGGACAGGCCGCAGCCGGTGAGGGCCACGGCGATCGCCACAGTCGCGGACAGCAGGGTGGCGCGGGCCGGGCGTCTCATGGGTGGTCCCGTGGGGTCGTCGGTGCGGGCGGGTCCGGCGCGGCGGCCGGGTCCAGCGGCAGGTCCACGGTGAACACCGCGCCCCCGGAAGGGGAGTTGGCGGCGGTCAGGGTGCCGTGGTGCAGCCGTACGTTCTCCATCGCGATGGCCAGGCCCAGGCCGCTGCCCTCGGAGCGGGCCCGGGCGGCGTCCGCCTTGTAGAAGCGGTCGAAGACGTGCGGGAGGGCGGCCGGGTCGATGCCGGGGCCGTTGTCGGCGACCTCGATGCGCAGCCGGGAGCCGGTGGCCCGCGCCCGCAGGCGTACGGGGGCGCCGCCGTGGCTCAGGGCGTTGCCGATGAGGTTGGCGAGGGCGACGTCGATGCGGCGGGGGTCGAAGCGGGCCCGTACGCCCTGCGGCAGATCGGCCTCCACCTGGTCCTGCCAGGCCCGCAGCTGGAGGGTCTTGCGCAGCGCGACGGCGATGTCGACCTCGTCCAGATGGAGGGCTGCGGCGCCCGCGTCGAAGCGGGAGACCTCCATCAAGTCCTCGACCATACGGGCGAGTTTGGTGGTCTCGTCGCTGATGAGGTGGACCGCGTCGGCGGTATCGGGGTCGAGCCCGGCGGCGTCCTCGTCCAGGACCTCGGTGACGGCCGTCATGGCGGCGAGCGGGGTGCGCAGCTCGTGCGAGACATCGGCGGCGAAGCGGCGGGCGCCCGCCTCCAGGCGGCGCAGCTCGGCGTCGTCCTTCTCCAAGGTGGCGGCCATCTCGTTGAAGGTGCGGGTGAGGTCGGCGAGTTCGTCCTTGCCGGTGACGCTCAGGCGGGTGCTCAGTTCGCCGGAGGTGATGCGCTCGGCGGCCTGCCGCAGGCGCCGTACGGGCCGCAGCACCCGGCGGGCCGCGAACAGCGCGGGCACGATCGCCAGGGCCAGCGCCGGGAGGGCTCCGGCCTGGGCCGCGGTGACCAGCGCGGCGATGTCGTTCTGCTCGTCGCGCAGCGAGAACTCGGTATAGACGACCAGGCCGGAGGGCTTGTCGTGGGAGTTGGCGCTGTCGGCGAAGTCGACCGGCATGCCGATCACCAGCCAGGGGTCGCCGCCGCGCACCACCCGCTGCTGGATGGGCGCGTGCTGCTCGCGTACGGCCCTGCGCAGCCCGTCGGAGACCGCGCTGGCCGCGCCCGGCGGCACCTGGGGGACGAGGGGTTCGTCCTTGTACTGCACCGAGGTGCGCCAGTCCCGCGAGCCGCCGCCCCGGTCGAGCTGGATGACGAAGTTCCGCAGGTCCTGGGTGGTGGGCGGGTAGAGCAGGTCGGGGGCGAGGGATTCGATCTGGGCGCGCAGGTCGCGGACGGCGGAGTTGGTGGTGCGGTCGAGAATCGCGCTGCGGGCCTGGCGGAAGGTGAGGGTGGCGGTGATCAGCGCGCTGAGGGCCGCGACGACGAGGAAGGCGACGATCAGTCGGGTGCGCAGGCCGCGGACATGGGCGAGGGCGGCGCGGAAGCGGCGGGGGCGGGAGGGGGCGGGCGGTTTCTCCCGGCCGCCCGGGGGCGCACCCGCCGGGCCCGTCGGTGGTTCTTCGCGCGTCACAGCGGACCGAAGCGGTAGCCGAAGCCGCGTACCGTCTGGACGTAGCGCGGGGTGCGCGGATCGTCCTCGATCTTGCCGCGCAGGCGCATCACACAGGCGTCCACCAGGCGCGCGTCACCGTAGAAGCTGTGCTCCCAGACCTGTTCGAGGAGCTGCTGGCGGCTGAAGACCTGGCCGGGGGAATCGGTCAGGAACAGCAGCAGCTTCAGTTCGGAGGGGGCCAGTACGAGTTCGCTGCCGTCCTTGGCCACCATCAGGCCGGAGCGGTCGACGGTCAGCGCGCCGTAGGTCTGGGTGCCGCCCGTCTCCGGGGCGTCGGCCGATGGGCCGCTCGGCTGCTGCGGTACGACGCGGCGCAGCACCGCCCGCATCCGCGCCTCCAGCACCTCGCCGCTGGCCGGCTTGACGACGTAGTCGTCGGCGCCCGCCTCCAGGCCCACGACCATGTCGATGTCGTCGCCGCGCGCGGAGAGGATGATGATCGGGATCTGCTGGGTCTCGCGGATGCGGCGGCACACCTCCAGTCCGCTCATGCCGGGCAGCATCAGATCCAGCAGCACCAGCTCGGGCCGGAACCGCTCCAGGGCGAGCAGGCCGCTCTCGCCGCTGCCCGCCACCTCGACCTCGTGCCCTCGGCGGCGCAGTGCGAGCGTGACGCCTTTCTGCACGGCGAGATCGTCCTCGATCAGCAGTACGCGTGTCATGGGTGCGGTTTTCTCCGAGGGCTTCGTGAATGCTTCGGGAGGATTTCCGTACGGTCGGTATTCCGTGCGGAAGGGGCCCGTACGGAAGGTGTTCCTGAGCGTACGGGCGGTGGCGCGCTTGACGATGATGCGCGGCCCGGATGACGCCGTGTTTCCCGTTGTGTGATGGATCGATGACGGCTCTCGGAAACGGCCCTCGGGCGTGTTTGTGTCGATGGGGAAAGCGCTGCGGCCGCGGGCCGTGGACACCAGCACGGACACGAACGGAACGGGTGGCGGCCATGCAGACGACGGGGAATCGGACCAAGCGAATAACGTCCATCGCGGCGGTGGCGGCGGCCACCACTTTGCTGACGGGGGCGGCCGTGCTGGCCACCAGCGGCGGCTCAAGCGACCCGGGTCTCCAGGAGAGCTCCGCGGCGGGCGGGACGGCTCGGGGAAGCGCGGCCGCCGACCCCTCGCTGCCCGCGCCGAAGGTGGACATGGCCATCGTCAGGGAGGCCGAGGACGGCGGGAAAGGCGAGGGAAAGGGCGGCGGCAAGGCGGTGAATCTGACGCTGGACGACGGGCCCGATCCGACCTGGACGCCCAAGGCCCTGGAATTGCTGAAGAAGTACGGTGCCAAGGCGACGTTCTGCATGACGGGCCCGAACGCCAAGGCGCATCCGGATCTGGTGAAGCAGGTCGTCGCCGCCGGGCACCGGCTGTGCGATCACTCGGTGAGCCATGACACCGCGATGGACAAGAAGTCCGTGGATTACCAGAAGAAGGAAATCCTGGACGCGAAGCGGCTGATCGATGCGGCGTCCGGCGGCGAGAAGATCTGGTACTACCGTGCGCCGGGCGGTGCTTTCACTCCGCAGAGCCGGCAGATCGCCGCCTCGGAGGGAATGCGGAATCTCGGCTGGAACGTCGATCCCGGCGACTTCAACCGGCCCGGTACGGACACCATTGTCCGCGCCGTCAAGAACCAGCTGAAGAACGGCCCGACCGTCCTGATGCACGACGGCGGCGGCAATCGCGCACAGACGATGCAGGCACTGGAGCAGTTGCTGCCCTGGCTGAAGGAAGAGGGCTACCGGTTCGGCTTCCCCAAGGCCACGTCCTGAGGGACCGGCACGCCGGCGGCACGCCGCGGGCCGAGGCGTCGGTGTCCGAGGGCATAGATCGCGCGCCGGAGGTGTTCTGGGGCATGTCGCGCGGGGCCGGCACGGCAGGACACTCGCCCGTCTCGCCGACCGCCGCCCCTTGCCCGTACAGAAACCGGAGGCCACCCATGCGCGCCCTGCTCGTCCTCGCCCACCCGCGAGGAGACTCCCTCACCGCACAGACCGCCGACCGGGCGCGCGGGCGACTGGAGGCCGAGGGGTACGAGGTCGATCTGCTCGACCTGTACGCGGAGGACTTCGACCCGCGGCTGGGCCCGGCGGACGAGCCCTCCTGGGGCGACCGCGACAAGGAGTACTCCCCCGAGGTGCGCGCGCACATGCGCCGGATCGACGCCGCCGACACCCTCGTCGTGGTGTTCCCGGTGTGGTGGTACGGGCCCCCGGCCATCCTCAAGGGCTGGATCGACCGGGTCTGGAACTACGGCTTCGCCTACGGGCGCAGCAAGCCCCGCCTGGCGGGCAAGCGGATGCTGTGGCTGGCGCTGGCGGGCGAGTCCCGGGAGGGCTTCGCGGGGCGCGACCTGGAGGGCGTCGTCGACCGCCAGCTGCTGCTCGGGGTCTCCCGCTACTGCGGCATCGAGGACTCCGCCTTCCATCTCGCGCACGAGTCGATCGGGGACGGCGCGGGCGCGCTCGCATCCACTGAGGAGGCGCTGGCCGGATTCCTGGCCGGGCGGGCGGCGGGGGCCGCGGGGGCCGTCCCCGGTCTCAGTCCTGTTCCTGGGGTTTGATGCGCCGTTCCGGGTGCGTGGTGGCTTGGTCCGGGGCTTGATGCCCTGGTCCGGGGCTTGATGCCCTGGTCCGGGGGCTTGACGCTCTCGATGATGCGGGCGACGCCGGCCGCGCCGTGCCCCTGGTCTATCTGACGCTGCATCAGGGAGCGGGTGGGGAGGACGACGTCGGCGGCGATGGCCGCCGGCCTTGCCGGGGGTGCGGTTCCAGACGGCGATCGGGTGGCAGACGGCGGACAGCCCGGGCGAATTGGGCCCGAGCGGGAAATGCGGCGCGCCTGATGCACCGTTGCCGCCCGCCCACTCCCCCGCAATTGCCTACTTACAGGTCAGTTACTTACCTGGACGTTAATGAGCAGGTGGGATGAGGCGCGGCAGCGCGTTGTCATTCTTTCGGCCAGTTCTTCTCGTCCGTTCCGGCGAGGGTCCGGGCAGAAATGCGGCTTAGCGTGGAGTGCTCCATTTCCGTTTTCTCGGGGGAGCACCCATGAAGTCCCATGTCCTGTTCGGCGGCGTGTACGGGACGGTGCTGGCCAGCGCCCTGCTGGCCGCGCTGCAGAGCGAGGACGCGCCGTTCACGCCCTTCCGCGACGCCCTGTGGGTGCTGGTCACCGCGGCGACGGCCGCCCTCGCGCACGGCTACGCGCATCACATGGCCACCCACCGCGGCGACGAGCCCTCCGCCGGTCACCGCTGGAGCGCGCTGGCCCGCAGCCTGGCCGATGAATGGCCGATGGTCGCGGGCTGCGCGCCCACGGTGGCGCTGCTGCTGACCGCCGGGTTGGCCGACTGGCCAGGGGGCCCGACCGCGGTGGGCGGGCTGCTGCTGAACGCCACGCTGCTCTTCGCCTGGGGCAACCTGGCCGCGCTGCGGTCCGGCTACCGGCGGCGCGGGGCCGCCCTCATCGGGGCGGCCGACTCGGCGCTGGGGCTGGTGATCGCGGCGGCCAACGCGGTCATCAAGTGACAAGTGAGCTGTCACAGCAGCGGGTTCCGCCCGGTAATACGCGATTACGCGCCGAAGGACTCCTCGGCCGCGGCCAGGATCTCGCTGACGCGCACGCCGAAGCCGATGTCGCAGGGGTGCGGCAGCCCCGTACGCGCCGATGCGAGCAGGGCGTCGACGGCGCGGTGATAGGCGGGCGCAGGGCCGTCCTGGCGGCGGGGCAGCGTGGCGACGCCCGCGGTGCCGCGCAGGGTGACCGCCACGCCCGCCGCGGCCCGCGGCGCGGTCAGGCTCAGCGCCGCGGTGCTGGCCGCGCCACTGTCGTGCCGCAGCGCGAGCAGCACCGTGTCGGCGGGGCCGCGGGTCGCCCGTACCTGTGTCACATCGCCCAGTACGGGCAGCAGGACGGAGAGCGCGTGCGGGCCCACGTCCCACAGGGCGCCCTTGTCCCGGCGCCAGGGCGAGGCCGCGTACGGGCTGTCGCTGCCGGCGGCGAACACCGAGCCGAGCCAGTCGGCGTGCGCGGTGAACCAGCCGCCCGCCGCGACCTGTTCGGTGATCCACGCCCCCTCCTCGGCGCCGAACCGGGCGGTGAAGAAGACCACCGAGGCGACGCCCGCCCGGCCCGCCGCCCGGGCCGCGGCGCGCGCCTGGGCCACGTCGGTGGAGACCGGCTTGTCCAGCAGGAGGTGGCACCCGGCCTCGGCGGCCCGTACCGCCCACTCGGCCTGGACGGAGGGCGGCAGCGCCACGGCGATCGCCTCGCAGTCGGCGAAGAGGCTCTCCGGGGTGTCGTACGGGCGGGTGTCATGGGCCTTGGCCAGGGCCTGTGCCGCCTCGGGCCTGCGCCCCCAGACGCCGGTGAAACGGACGCCGGGGTGGGCGGCGAGCGCGGGGGCGTGCACGCGCTGCGCCCAGGGGCCGGTGCCCAGGAGTCCGATGCGCAGGGGCGGGGCGGCGGCCGGGTCGGGTGCGGGCGGGGCGGGCGGCGAGGTCGTCATGGACTCCAGTGTCCCCGGCGCCCCTGGGGCATGTCGCCCACGGAGTCAGGGCGTGCCGTCGGACTCCCCTCTGCCCCTTGGCGCCGCTTCTCGCGCGGGGCGCACGGCCGCGTAGGTGGTGCTCACACCCGCTTCTGCGGGTGCCCTCGTGCCGTTGCCGGGGCGGCGCAGGACATCTGGCGTACGCAAGGACCAACAGCACGAATTCATCGCAATGTTCGTTGTCGGCCCCCTGGGACCGCAGTACAAGAGGAGGACTCCAGCGCGCGGAGCGTTCCCGAGCACAGCCGACCGCGAGCACCGAGAGGCCTGGTGAACATCGATGCCGATCGAGTTCCACACCCCCGTCTCCAACGAGCCGGAGGAGCAGCACGCCGTAGTCACCGCCGATGACCTGGTGGTCCAGGCGCCGTCCGAAGGGCTGGCGGGAGAGGCGGGCCGGGGCAGCGCCGAAGGGCTGGAGAACGTGCCCGGCTACAGCCGCCCCGAAGGCACGCCCGAGCAGCTGTGGCAGCCGCCGACCGCCTCGCTCCCCGACATCGGCGAGGCCTCCTACGGGCCTCCGGCGCCCGCCGCCGAGACCGTGCACGGCCCGGACGACCGGGTCCAGATCCAGGACACCTCCGTGTACCCGTGGCGGGTGCACTGCTCGCTGCTGATCACCGCGGCGGACAACTCCCGCTGGATCGGGACGGGTTGGTTCATCGGCCCGCACACCCTGGCCACGGCCGGGCACGTCGTCTACATCAAGAACAGCGGCGTCCCGGGGCGGGACGGCTGGGTCAAGAGCATCAACGTCATGCCGGGCCGCAACGGCGACGCGCTCCCCTACGGGGTCGTCACCAGCACCAGCTTCCGCTCGGTCAACGGCTGGATCAACAACGGCGACGAGAACTACGACTACGGGGCGATCATCCTGCCCACCGATCTGGGCGCCACCACGGGCTGGTTCGGGTTCGGGGTGTGGCCGGACGCCGATCTGCTCAAGACCGTCGCCAACATCTCCGGCTATCCGGGCGACAAACCGGCCGGGACGCAGTGGTACGACGCCCGCGGCATCGCCTCCGTGGGCCCGCGCAAGGTCTTCTACGACATCGACACGGCGGGCGGGCAGAGCGGCAGCTCCGTCTACCGCTTCCACAACGGAGGGCGCTACGGCATCGCCATCCACGCCTACGGCGGCGCGGTGACCAACTCCGGAACGCGGATCACCACTCCCGTCTACAACAACTACGTGGCGTGGAAGGCCTGATCCGGGCGGCGCGTCCTTCGGAACGTGGGGCGGGGCTCGGCCGGCCGCGGCGGCGCGGCCGGTTGAACCGGGCCCGGCGGGTAGACGTGAGCGTATGACTGCGGTGATTTCCGGAGTGGTGGTGGGCGCGGCCGGGGAGGCGGTGCCGGACGCGCGGGTCTTCCTCACCGAGGGCCCCGCGCCCTTCCCCGACGTGGCCGTGCTCACCGACGACGAGGGCCGCTTCACCCTCTCCGCCGGCACCGACGGGCTCTACACCGTCGCCTGCCGCGCGGAGTGGGCCGGCGACTCCCGGTCGGCGGAGGCGACGGTGGAGGTGCAGAACGGGCGGGCGACGCTGCTGGAGATCCGGCTGGGCTGAGACCGCCGCGTGCTGCCGTCTTCCGGCCGATCGGGTGCGGCGCCGTTGCGCCTGCGGCGGGCTGTGCCGCTGCGCGGGGCGGTCGGGGTGCGGCGAGGTTCGTTGTGGCTCGGGTGTGTTGCCGAAGCCCCTGGTAAGGGGCGCGGGGAGCTGTGCGGTCGGCCCCCGCCGGGCTGCGGGTTGTGGGGGATGATGGAACGGTGAACTCCCCTTCTGTGGAAGTACCGTGGGCTGCTGCGGCCTATGTGGGTGTGGTGCAGGGTGGTGCGTATGTCACCGGGCGGATGTCCGAGCGGCGGCGCGAGGCGCTGCTGCGGGGGCAGTCGACGAATGTGGAGAATCTGCGGGCGGGGCGCTGGCACACCCTGGTGACCAGCGCGCTGCTGGTGACGCGGCCGGTGCCGCTGCCATATGGGGCCGCGCTGCTGGGGGCGCTCGGTACGGCCGAGGTGCTCTGGGGGCCGCGGCGGGCGGCCGCGGTGTTCGCCGCGGGGCACATCGGCGCGAGTCTGCTCGTGTACGGAGGGCTGCGTGCGGCCGCCGCCCGCCGCACGCCTCTCGCCCCGGAGACCGAGCGGGCCGTGGACGTCGGCGCCAGCTACGGGTTCAACGCGGTGCTCGGCGCGCTCGCCGTGTCCGTACCGCATCGCAGAGCGCGCACGGCGGCCACGGCAGGGCTGCTGGCGCTGGGGGTACGGCCCCTGCTGCGCAAGGAGCGGACCTTCACCGACGCGGGGCATCTGGCGGCGATCGGGGTGGGGGTCGCGACGGGGCTGCTGCGCCCCGGACGCAAGCACGGGAAGGGGGACATGAGGCGCAAATAGGGCACGGGGAGCGGGGATTGATTCACGTCATACCGCAGACCGTGTGAAGGACAGATCACAGCTCGTCTGGTTCAATGGGGGCATGGCCAGCCTTACAGACACCGCGACAGGTCGCAGCGACCTCGAGCCTTTCTGGCCGTCCCGGCAGGCGCACCACTTCGATCGTCTGTGTTGCCGCGCGCACTGAGCGCGGGCCCGCACACTCCTTGCCGACGCTGATGTCCCACGATTCTTAGCGTCCACAGCCCTGCCCGCGCGCACGACGTCCACGACGCCCTCCTGCGCGAAAGAGCTGACCGATCATGACGAACGTCCGTACCCTTCCTGCCACTTCCACGACGGCCTCCATTCCCGCACTGCCCCGCCAGCGACTCCGAGCCGTGGCACCCGACGAGGTGCCGCCGGTCGCCGACCTGCTGAGCTCGGGCGCCACCTGGCTGCCCGCACCGCAGCACACCGTGCCCGTACTGCCGGGTCAGCCGCCGATGGTCGGCTATCTGGTGCTCGTACCGGCCGACCGGACCGCCACGGTGACGGCGCCCGCCCCGCCGCACAGCCCCGCGCCGCAGCCCACCCCCTCGCCGCATCCGCCGGCCGCACCGGCGGCGGGCGCGGCCCCGCTGACCACCGGCGACACGGTCGTACGGATCGATCCGGAGCAGCGGACGGTGCACGTCCAGGGGCGGGCCCTGGACCTGACCTACCTGGAGTTCGAGCTGCTGACCCATCTGGTCGCGCACCCGCACCGGGTGCACACCCGCGACCAGCTCGTGACGACGGTCTGGGGGTACGGGCACGTCGGCGACGGCCGCACGGTCGATGTCCATATCGCCCGGCTGCGCCGCAAGTTGGGCGCCGAGCACCGCGCGTCGATCGTGACGGTGCGCCGGGTCGGCTACAAGTACGTGCCCAGCAGCTGAGCCCTTCGGGGGCGGTGGCCGGCATCACCCTCAAGGGGGTGGTGCGGGCCACCGTCGCATAGGGGGGCCACCCCCCGTGACCTGCCGTCCGCCACCGGTCAGACTTGATCGTGCGCCCGTCGGCCGGGCGCACGAGATCGGGGACAGGGCGCGATGAATCTGAACAGAACGGCGGATACGGGAGCGGGTGCGGGATACGGGGCGCGGATCGGCCGCGCGCTGCTCGTCTCCGTACAGGGGCTGGCTCTGGCCGTCGTCTCGCTCGTGGGATCCATCGTGCTGACCGTGCTCACGGTCCTGTCCCTGGTGTTCATCGTGCTGGGCGTGGGCGTGATCACGACCCCGGCCGTCGTCGGATGGCTGCGCGCCTTCGCCAACCAGCGGCGGCTGTGGGGCCACGCCTGGGCGGATGTGCGCATACCGGCCGCCTACCGTCCCTTCCCCGCGGACCTGCGCGGCGGGCTGCGGGGCAGGGCGCGCCGCTGCGCCGTACTCCTGCGGGACCCCGCCACCTGGCGCGAACTGCTGTGGCTGCCGGTGGACTTCTCCGCCGGTTACCTGCTCGCGCTGCTGCCGATATCGCTGGTGGGGTACGGACTCGGCGCGATCCTGCTGCCGCTGGTCCATCTGGCGACCGGCGCCGGCGGCGGATGGCTCGGGCTGGCCTTCCTGCCTTTGGACAACGTGCTGATGGCGGCGTCGCTGCCGCTGATCGGTGCCGGCATGCTCGCCCTGGCCCTGTACGGCAACCCCGCCGTCCTGCGCGCCCACTTCCGGCTCGCCGCCGGTTTCCTCATACCCCCCAAGGCCGACCTGGCCGAGCGGGTGGCGCAGCTGACCGAGTCCCGGCACGACGCGGTGGACGCCTCAGCGGCCGAACTGCGCCGCATCGAGCGCGATCTGCACGACGGCGCGCAGGCCCGTCTCGTCGCCATGGGCATGAGCCTGGGCACGGTCGAGGCGCTGATCGAGAAGGACCCGGCGCGCGCCAGACACCTGCTCGCCCAGGCCCGCCGGTCCTCGGCCGAGGCGCTGACCGAGCTGCGCGACCTGGTGCGCGGCATCCACCCGCCGGTGCTGGCCGAGCGCGGGCTGGGGGACGCGGTGCGCGCGCTGGCGCTGCGGATGGCGCTGCAGGTCGAGGTGCGGGTGGACCTTGCGGGGCGGGCCGAGGCACCGGTGGAGTCGGCCGCGTACTTCGCGGTCGGCGAGCTGCTGGCCAATGCCGCCAAGCACGCGGGCGCCGAGCGGGTGTGGGTGGACATCGGCCATGCGCAGGGGCGGCTGCGGGTCGCGGTCAAGGACGACGGGCGCGGCGGTGCCGTCCTCCCGCGGGGCGCCGCGGCGGCGGGCCCCGCGGGGTCGGGGCTGCGGGGGCTGCAGCGGCGGCTGGGTACATTCGACGGCGTACTCGCCGTCAGCAGCCCCGCGGGCGGCCCGACCCTGGTCACGCTGGAGATCCCGTGCGCGTTGTCCTCGCCGAAGACCTCTTCCTCCTGAGAGACGGCCTGGTCCGGATGCTGGAGGCCTTCGACTTCGAGATCGCGGCGGCCGTGGACAACGGTCCCGATCTGGCGCTCGCGCTGGCGCAGCAGGAGCCGGATGTGGCCATCGTGGATGTGCGGCTGCCGCCGTCGTTCACCGACGAGGGGCTCCAGTGCGCGCTGGCCGCCCGCCGCAAGCGGCCCGGCCTGCCGGTGCTCGTCCTGTCCCAGCACGTCGAGCAGTTGTACGCGCGCGAACTGCTCGCCGACGGCAGCGGCGGCATCGGCTATCTGCTCAAGGACCGGGTCTTCGACGCCGAGCAGTTCATCGACGCGGTGCGGCGGGTGGCGGGCGGCGGTACGGCCATGGACCCGCAGGTCATCTCCCAGCTGCTGGACCGGCGCTCGCGGGACCGGCCGATGGGGCGGCTGTCGCCGCGCGAGGTGGAGGTGATGGAGCTGATGGCCCAGGGCCGCTCCAACCTGGCGATAGCCTCCCAACTCGTCGTCACCGAGCGGGCCGTCGCCAAGCACACCTCCAATATCTTCACCAAGCTGGGCCTGCCGCCCTCCGACGACGACAACCGCCGTGTCCTGGCCGTCCTGGCCTACTTGGACCGGGACTGACGGACCGTTAGCGTTTGCCCCGTACGTCTCTTCCGCCGCAGCCGTTCCGCCGTCGTCGCAGGTCCGCACGGGTCCGCAGGGATCAACGGCCCGCCACCGGCGCCGGAGCGCTGCGAGAGCCGAGCAGTGGGGGCACACGTGAGTGACTGGTCCAGACGCAGTGTGCTGGGAACCGCAGGGGCCATCGGCGCCGCGACCGCGCTCGGGGCCCGCTCCCCCGGCCCGGGCCCTCAGCACGACCAGGGCCACGCCTTCGATCCGGCCCCGGCCCGCGCCGCGCTGCGGCGGCTGCTGCCCGGCCACGCGGAGCAGTTCCGCCTGACCCCGCTCCGCGGCGGCCGCGAGCGCTTCAGGGTCACCGGACGCACCGGCCGCATCGAGGTCGCCGGCACCAGCCCGGCGGTGCTGCTGACCGGCGTGCACTGGTATCTCAAGTACGCCTGCCGGGCCCATCTGTCCTGGTCGGGCGACCAGCTGGACCACCTCCCCGGGCAGTTGCCCGCGCCCGAGGCCCCCCTGGAGCGCGCCACCTCCCTGCCGCACCGCTTCGCCCTCAACGACACCCACGACGGCTACACCGCCCCGTACGCCGACTGGCCGCACTGGGAGCGCACCCTCGACACCCTGGCGCTGCACGGCGTCAACGAGGTGCTGGTCACCACCGGCTCGGAGGCCGTCTACCACCGGCTGCTGAAGGACTTCGGCTACACCGACGCCGAGGCCCGCGCCTGGATCCCGGCCCCCACCCACCAGCCGTGGTGGCTGCTGCAGAACATGAGCGGCTACGGCGGCCCGATCAGCACCGAACTCCTTCACAAGCGGGCCGAGTTGGGGCGCCGCATCACCGACCGGCTGCGCTCCCTGGGCATGCACCCGGTGCTGCCCGGCTACTTCGGCACCGTCCCCGGCGGCTTCGCCGACCGCAACCCCACCGCCCGTACGGTCCCCCAGGGCGACTGGTCGGGGCTGCCGCGCCCGGACTGGCTGGACCCGCGCACCCCCGCCTTCGCCGAGGTCGCCGCCTCCTTCTACCGCCACCAGCGCGAACTCCTGGGCCCGGCCGAGCACTTCAAGATGGATCTGCTGCACGAGGGCGGCGACCCGGGCGACGTCCCGGTGCCCGAGGCCGCCCGCGCCGTGGAGAAGGCGCTGCGCACCGCCCGCCCCGGCGCGACCTGGGTGATCCTGGGCTGGCAGGACAACCCCCGCCGCGATCTGCTGGACGCCGTCGACCACGGCCGGATGCTGATCGTGGACGGCCTCTCGGACCTGGAGACGGTCACCGACCGCGAGCGGGACTGGGGCGCGGTGCCGTACGCCTTCGGCAGCATCCCCAACTTCGGCGGCCGCACCACCGTCGGCGCCAAGACCCATATGTGGGCCGAGCGGTTCACCGCGTGGCGCGACAAGCCGGGCAGCAAGCTGGTCGGCACGGCCTATATGCCCGAGGCCGCCGAGCGCGACCCGGCCGCCTTCGAGCTGTTCAGCGAACTGGCCTGGCGCGAGGAGGCGGTGGACCGCGCGCGGTGGTTCGACGCGTACGCGGACGCGCGCTACGGAGGCCGCGACCCCCAGGCCCGCAAGGCGTACGCCGCGCTGCGCACCAGCGCGTACGCGATCGACAGCGCGGACGGCCGCCCGCACGACTCCGTCTTCGCCGCCCGCCCCGACCTGGCCGCCCGCTCCGGTACGTACTACGCCACCCACGCCCCCGCCTTCGACCCGGCCGCCTTCGACACCGCCTTCGCCGCGCTGCTGGCCGTGCGCCCCGCGCTGCGCGGCAGCGACGCCTACCGCCACGACCTGACCGATGCCGCCCGCCAGGCCCTGGCCAACCGCTCCTGGCAGCTGATCCCCCAGCTCCAACAGGCCTATCAGCGCAAGGACTTGGCCACCTTCCGGGGCCTGTCGCGCCTGTGGCTGCAGCTGATGCGGCTGAGCGAGGAGGTCACCGGCGCGCACCGGCGCTTCCTGCTCGGCCCGTGGCTGGACCAGGCCCGGCGGTCGGCCGCCGGCGAGGCGGAGGCGGCGCGGCTGGAGCGCACCGCGCGCACCCTGATCACCACTTGGGCCGACCGGCCGACCGCCGACGGCGGACGCCTGGCCAACTACGCCAACCGCGACTGGCACGGGTTGATCGGCGATGTCCATCTGCCGCAGTGGCAGGCCTACTTGGACGAGCTGGCCGACGCCCTGGCCCAGGGCCGCCCGCCCGAGGCGTTCGACTGGTACGCCGTCGAGGAGCCCTGGACCCGCGCGCGCGGCGACTACCCGCTGCGCCCCACCACCGACGCCCACCGCGCCGCCCTGCGCACCCACGACGCCCTGGCCAAGGCCCCCTACCAGGGCACGCTCGCCCTCGCCGCGGAGCCGCCCGCCCTGCCGCCGGGCGGCACGGCCCGCCTCACCGCCTCCTTGCGCAACACCAACGGGCTGCGCGCCACCGGCCGTGTCGACTTCGCCCTCACCGGCCCCGACGCCACGCCCCAGGGCCCTCTGACGCTGCCCTCCGTCGCCCCGGGCGCCACGGGCCGGGCGCGCTGGCGGGTCACCGCGCCGCCCGGCCCGCCGCAGCGCCCGCTGGAGCCGCTGCCGTACGAACTCGCCGTCCGGTACGGGCCCAAGGGTCAGGAGCGGGTCCGGGCGGTGCGCTCCGG
Source organism: Streptomyces sp. UF-297 (assembly GCF_058245575.1). Classification (NCBI taxonomy): domain Bacteria; kingdom Bacillati; phylum Actinomycetota; class Actinomycetes; order Kitasatosporales; family Streptomycetaceae; genus Streptomyces; species Streptomyces sp. UF-297. The sequence continues at coordinate 41,974 of NZ_JBSIBZ010000071.1, forward strand.
CGCGCTGTTCGTGGCCGGTCCGCTCGCCGCCGACCTGCGCACGGTCACCACCAACGAGGCGGTCTTCGGGCAGCTCGGCGACCGTATCGCCGTCAACGGCGCGGGGCGCGACTTGTGGCGGGCCACTGCCGAGTTCGGCGCGGTCTACCGCGCGCGGGCGCTGCGCACCGGCACGTCCGTGACGGTGCGGGTCACCTCCCAGGAGCGGACCGGCTCGTGGGCCCGGGCCGGGATCGTGGTCCGCAACAGCCTGGCCGATCCCGCCTCCCCCGGTTTCCTCAACCTCTCCGTCACCCCCGCCAACGGCGCCGTCCTGTCCTACGACTCCGACGGCGACGGCGTACTGGACACCTTCGACCGCATCCCCGGCATCACGGCGCCCGCCGCCCTCCGGCTGACCCGCGAGGCCGCGGGCACCTACCGCGGCGAGTGCTCGGCGGACGGCGGCGCCACCTGGCGCACCGTCGGCACCGTCAGCGTTCCCGGCGCGGCCGGTGCCCAGGACACCGGGCTGCACATGTCGGCGTCCAACGGCGGTACGGGCGCCCGCGGAACGGCCGAGTTCAGCGGCTGGAAGCTGACATGAGCGGCGCGTACTGTAGCCGTCACGGACCGCGAGCCCACGGCGCGGTCGAGGAGCCCCCCATCACAGAGGAGTGCACCGCATGAGTACCGCAGCCGACAAGGAATGGCTCTACGCCCTCGACATCTCCAAAGCCACCTGGCAGCGCGCGCCCGGAGAGGCCGAGGAGGCCGTGGAGATCGCGTTCCTGGAGCGCGGGGCGGTGGCGATGCGCAACTCCAAGGAGCCCGATGTGGTGCTGCGGTACACCGAGGCGGAGTGGCGTGCCTTCGTACTCGGCGCCCGGGACGGGGAGTTCGACCTGAAGCGCTGAACCGCGGCGGAGAGGGACGGCCCGCCGTCGGAGCGGCCGTCCGCCATCAAGGTGACCATCGCAGGATTCACTCGTTTCACCTAACGTGGAACAGCAGCAGGCGACAGCGCCCCGTTCGGACCGCACCTCCCCCGTCGGCGTCATCGACGTCGAGCAGGCCGAGGCCGCACTCGTCGAGCACTACCCGCGGCTGGTGCGCCTGGCCTATCTCGTCCTTCCGCCCAAACTGGGGCGCAACCGGCGGGTGTTGACCGCCCACTCCGTCGTCCAGCGCGCCCTGCCGCGCAACCGCACCAGCGCCGAGCGGCTCGGGCTGCCCGCGCAGCGCGGCAGGCGGGGCGCGGCGGCACTCGACCCGGGGCACCAGCTGATCCGGCTGCGGGTGCTGCGCGCGGCGCTGGCCGCCGAGCACCCCCGTCTGCGGCTGCCGGTGGTGCGCCGGGAGGTGCCGCTGCCCCCGCTGCTGCCCCAGGTGTGGGGCCTGCGGCTGTTCCCGCGCTCCGGCGGCGCCGATGAACTCGCCCTGGACCAGGCCCTGTCGGCGCTCTCGGGCCCGGGGCGCGCCGCGTATGTGCTGCGCGGGCTGGAGGCGATGAGCGACCCCGAGGTGTACGCGGCGCTGGCCGCCGCCGGGGTGGAGGACCCGGCGGGGGCGCTGGCCGAGGCGGACCGGGCCGGGTCACCGGCCGGCAGCAAGGACCAGTCGCTGCTGGAGTCCGCGGAGTTCGACCCGTGCACGCTCCAGGCGCGGCCGACCGATCTGATGCGGCGGCGCCAGCACGTACGCGCCATGGTGGCGGCGGGCGCCGCGGTGCTGGTGTGCGGTGCGCTGCTGGGGCTGCCCGGCGACGGCTGGGGGCCCGACGGCGCCGCCGCTCCCCCCTACGCCCGCAACGCGGCCGCCCAAGCTGCCCTGGATCCGGCGCGGTTGACGCATGCGGACGCGGACGCGTGGCGGACCGGGGCCAGGGAGGACTTCTCGGCCTGGCCCGCGCGCGGTGACCGGCTGGGCGATCGCGGCCTGCTGCGGCGGGCGCTGGCGGTGTGGGCCAGGCCGGGCGCCCGGGTGCGGGTGTCCGCGACGCCGGAGACCGCGACCGGGCCCGCGGCGGGGCCGCCGCGGCTGCTGTACGCGGGCGTGGTGGGCCGGGCCGCGGTGGTGATGCTCTACGACGGGCTGCGGGTGGTCCGTTACGCCGAGTCCGCGGACGGCTCGGCCGAGGGTGCGGCGCTCGACTTCGCCCGTACCGACGCGGCGGGCCCCGCCGGATCCGCCGCGCTGGTGATCGACCGCGGCGACGGCAACGTCCGCTATCTGACGGCTCCTTGGGTCAAGAAGGCCGAGCAGATCGATCTGCTCACGCCCCAGGCGCCGGGGCAGGCGCTGCGCATCGGCGAGGACGGGGTGAGCGATCCGCTGCGCTCGCCCGCGCAGGCCCGCGACTGCACCGGCTGGCCGGCGTTGCGTATGGACGGGCAGGTGCTGACCGACCTCGGCGAGCTGACCCCGGCCCGGCTCACCTACGGCGACCCCCGGCATCCGCGCGCGCTCGGCGGCCAGGAGGCGCGTACGGCCTGGGCGCGCACGGCCTGCCATCTCCCGGCGGTGCGCGGGCGGGGCGTACGCGAGGTCAACTCCTGGGAGTTCGCGCGCCAGCAGCTGCCCGAGGGCGGCGGCAGCGCGGCGTGGGTGTGCACCCGCGCGGAGACCTGGCGCGGTACGGGCAGCCGTACCCTCGCGCAGTTCCAGGGCCCGGCCGGGGGCGGGCGGCCGCAGGCTCCGGGGGCGGTGGCGGCGCGCGCCGAGGGCGGTACGGCCTGCGGTCCGCGGGCGCCGCGCGCGCTGGCGGGCGTGCTGTGGAAGGCCCGGGGCGGGCAGTGGTGGCTGCTGGCAGCGGGCAGCCCCGACGTCGCGGAGATCACCGCGTCCGGCGGCGTCGGTGCGCGCGCCGAGGGCCGGACGCTGGCCGTACGCGCCAAGGCGGGGGCGCGGGCCGAACTGGCCGCGAAGCTGGCGGACGGCGGGCGGCTGTCGGCGCTGCACTGAGCCGCGAGAAGGGACCGGGAAGAGACAGGGAGCGGGCGCCGGGAGCGCCGGGCCCGCTCGAAAACCTTGTCGCACAGGGGTATTGCCGACCGCTTACCCGCCAGTACATTGACGCCATGTCTAATACGGCCTCGTTGCGGCCCCAGCCGGTCGCGTCCGAGCACACCCCGCTGAAGGCCCGCAACGTCGCCTTCGACTGGGCGGACACCCCCCTGCACTGGATTCCCGGCGACCCGGCCAGCACCCACACCATCAATGTGCTGCACCTCCTGCTGCCGGCCGGGGAGCGCTGGTTCGTCCACGTCTACAAGCAGGTGCTGCCGCAGATACGCGACGAGCAACTGCGCCAGGACGTCATCGGGTTCATCGGCCAGGAGGCGATGCACTCCCAGGCGCACGACGACGTGCTGCCGCACCTCAAGCACCTGGGCCTGGACCCGACCCCGTACACCGCGCAGGTCGACTGGCTCTTCGAGAAGATGCTCGGGGACCGTACGCTGCCGCCGGGGCGGGCGCGGCAGTGGTGGCTGATGGAGCGGGTCGCGATGATCGCCGCGATCGAGCACTACACCGCCTTCCTGGGCGACTGGGTCCTCAACGCGAAGGCGCTGGACGCCAGGGGCGCCGATCCGACCATGCTGGACCTGCTGCGCTGGCACGGCGCGGAGGAGGTCGAGCACCGCTCGGTGGCCTTCGATCTGTTCGTGCACGTCGACGGCGGCTACCGGCGGCGGGTGCGGACCTGGGCGACGGCGTTCTCGGCGCTGGTGTTCCTGTGGCAGCGCGGGGTGCGCTACTTCATGGAGAACGACCCGACGCTGACAAACGGCCACGCCACCTTCACGGAGTTCTTCCGCGCCGGGCGGCAGGGCGTGCTGCCCACCACCGGGGCCATGGTCCGCTCGATCCCGCAGTACCTCAGCCGCCGCTACCACCCCTCGCAGCACGGCAGTACGCAGCAGGCCGTCGCCTATCTCGCCGCCTCCCCCGCCGCGACCGCGGCCGAGGACCGCACGAAGGGAGCCGCCTGAGATGCCCAGGGCGCACACCGTGCTGGCCCTGGCCGGGGCCGCGCTGGCCGCACGGCAGGCGCTGCGCAGCCGGGTGCGGCGCTCGCCGCTGTGGCCGCTGCCCGCGCTGGAGAACCCCGTATCGGGCACCGGGCGCGGCGGCCGTGGCGCGCTGCGGCTGCGGGTGGCCGAGCGGACGCAGGAGGCCGCGGGCGTGCTGCGGCTGCGGCTGGCCGGGGACGCGCTGCCCGCCTGGGAGCCCGGTGCCCACGTGGATGTGGTGCTGCCGTCGGGGGCGGTGCGCCAGTACTCCCTGTGCGGGGATCCGGCCGACACCGGCGCGTACACCATCGCGGTCCGGCTGATCGAGGAGGAGTCGGGCGGCCGGGGCGGCTCGCGCGAGGTGCACGAGCAGCTGCGCGAGGGCGCCGCGGTCGAGGTGCGCGGGCCGCGCAACCGCTTCCCCCTCCAGCAGGCCCCGGGCCATCTCTTCATCGCGGGCGGCATCGGCATCACCCCGATCCTGCCGATGCTGCGGCAGGCCGAGCGGGACGGGGTGCCCTGGCGGCTGGTGTACGGCGGGCGGTCGCGCGCCTCGATGCCGTTCCTGGCCGAGATCGAGAAGCTGGCGGGGGCCAGATCCGAGCGGGTCTCGGTCGTGGCCGAGGACACCGACGGGCTCCCCGACCTGGCCGCCGCGCTGGCCGCCGCCCCGCCGCACACGGCCGTGCACTGCTGCGGCCCCGAGCCGCTGATGGACGCGGTGGCCGCTTTGCTGCCCCCGGGGCTGACCCTGCACACCGAGCACTTCAGCGCCGCACCTCAACTCCGGGGTGAGGACACCGAGTTCGAGGTGGAGCTGCGCCGCACGGGCCGCACGGTGACCGTACCGGCCGGCACCAGCGTGCTGCGCGCGGTGCGGGGCGCGGCCCTGCCCGACCTGCCGTACTCCTGCGAGCAGGGCTTCTGCGGCACCTGCCAAGTGCGGGTGGTGGACGGCGAGGTGGACCACCGCGACGAGCTGCTGACCGACGCGGAGCGCGCGGACTCGGCGCTGATCTGCGTCTCGCGGGCGCGCGGCGGACGGCTGGTCCTGGACCTGTGATTCCCCGGTGCGCCCGCGGTCGTTAGGGTGTTCGTATGACGACCGGGGCGCGCCGCAGGATGGGTGTGGAAGAACGGCGCGAGCAGCTGATCGCCGTGGCGCTCGATCTGTTCAGCCACCGTTCCCCCGAGGACGTGTCGATCGACGAGATCGCCGAGGCCGCCGGGATATCCCGGCCGTTGATCTACCACTACTTCCCGGGCAAGCAGAGCCTGTACGAGGCCGCGCTGCGGCGGGCCGCCGACGAGTTGGCCGCGCGCTTCGTCGAACCGCACGAAGGCCCGCTGGGCGCCCGGCTGTTGCGGGTCACCGAGCGCTTCTTCGACTTCGTGGAGGTGCACGGCCCCGGCTTTTCCGCGCTGATGCGCGGCGGTCCGGCCATCGGGTCGAGCAAGGCGAGCGCGATGATCGACGGGGTGCGGCAGGCGGCGTACGAGCAGATCCTGTCCCACCTCGGGGTCTCCGCCCCCGCCCCGCGCCTGGAGCTGGTGGTGCGCTCGTGGATCTCGCTGGCCGAGACCACGGCGCTGCTGTGGCTGGACGGGCGGCGCATCCCGCGCGGCGAGCTGGAGCGCCAGCTCGTGCACGACTTCGCGGCACTGACGGCGGTCAGCGCCGCCTACGACGAGGAGATGGCCCACACCCTGCGCCGGATGCTCGCCGACGAGCCGGCCGGCGGGCCGTTCGGGGACCTGGTGGCCCGGCTGCTGGCACTGGCGCCCCAGCCGCTGTGAACGGCGCCGCGTGGCCCTTCGCTGGAAGTGGGGTCATGAATCGGCGAGCCGGTGGGAGCTGATCGCGCCCACGCGGCGCAGCGTGCCGGGGTGACCTTTCCCAGGGGCGGCCGAGCAGGCGCGTAGGGCACAATCCCGCGCATGGACATGATCACTTTTCGGCGCACCGACGACCCGGCCGACCTGCCGGTGCTCACCGGTCTGTACGACGGCGCGGCCCGCTGGATGCGGGAGTCGGGCATCGACCAGTGGAAACCGGGCGGCAAGGACGCCGAGCACTTCCGGCTGCGGATGAAGGAGGGCGAGGTCTGGCTCGCGGAGGTGGGCGGGGTGGCCGTCGGCGGCTGGGAGCTGTGGTGGGAGGACCTCCCCGCCTGGGGGCCGCAGCCGCCGGTGGCGGGCTATGTCCACCGGCTGATGGTGGACCGCACGAGCGCCCCGGCGGGCGCGGGCCGGGCGATGCTCGCGCGGGCCGAGGAGCGGATCACCGAGGCCGGGCGGGAGGTGAGCCGGCTGGACTGCCTGGCGGCCAATCCGCGGTTGCGGCGCTACTACGAGGCGGCCGGGTACACGGTCGTCGGCGAGCAGCGGGCCAAACAGGACGGGGGCGGCAGTCCGTACGCCGTCACCCTCCTGGAGAAGCGTCTGAGGTGAGGGCGTAGTCCAGGCCCTCCTCGCGCCCGTACTCCAGCCCGCGCCGGAACTCCGCCTCGAAGGCGGTGTCGCCGATCGCGCCCCGGACCTGCTGCTCGCAGGCCCGCCGGGCCTGGGCAAAGCTCACGGAGCCGTACTGCGGCGAGCCCACGGTCCGCCAGCACCGTTCCCCGATGCCCAGCAGCCGGGCGGGCCGCGCCCCCTCGCCGGCCGCCGCGGTCGCGGAGGCCAGCAGATCCACCGTCATCGCGAGACCGAGGACGTCACGCAGCACGGCCTTGCCCGACAGCGCGGCACGTGCGTGGTCGATGGCCGGGGCGATCCGGCCCCGGCCGAGATCCGCCAGCGCCTGCACATAGGCGGCGAACGCCCGGATCCACTGCTCCCCGGGGCCGAGGTGCTCCCTGCGCAGCGTGTCCATCTCCGCCGCCGCGGCGTCCAGTTCCCCCCGGCCGACGAGGGCAAAGCCGCGGGAAACGCCGATCAGCAGCCAGATACCCCGGTAGCGGCTGTTCCGTGGCGGTGTGGCTCGCCATTGAAGCGCTTCGAGCGCCCCCAGACAGTCCCCCATGAGCACCCGGCTCGCCCCTACGAGATAGATGCCGGGGTACGCCGCATCGGGATCGTCCCGCCCCCGCGCGGCGGCCAGACACTCCTCGCCCGTGCGCAGCCCGGCGGTCTGGTCCCCCTGGATCAGGGTGAGCACTCCATGGGCCCAGAACGCTTCGTCGCGCTCCGGTCCGGGCGCGCACTCCAGAGCCAGCGCCCGCTCCAGATAGTGGCGTCCCTCGCGCAGGAAGCCGCAGGCCATCCAGAAGAACCACAGGGCGCCGGCCATCGCGAGCGCGTCCGCGGGCTCCCCTTCCACCAAGTGGTACTCCAGCGCGGCCCGTACGTCGGCGTGCTCGGCGGTCAGCCGTGCGGACCACTCCACCTGGTCGGGGCCGATCCACTCGGCCGCGCCCCTGCGGGCCAGCCGCAGATAGTGCTCGGCGTGCCGCCGCCGCTGGTCCTTGTCCTCGCCCAGCTCCACCAGCCACTGCGTCCCGTACTCGCGCAGGGTGTCCAGCAGGCAGTACCGCTCCCGGCCCGCGCGGTGCTCGCGCAGCACGATCGACTTGGCGACCAACTCCTCCAGCAGGCCGGGGATCTGCCCGGCGGGCAGGGGGCCGCGGGCGCAGACCATCTGGGCGGTGTCCAGGTCGAAGCCGCCGGCGAACACCGACAGCCGTGCCCACAGCAGGCGCTCCAGCGGGCGGCACAGCTCGTGGCTCCAGCCGATGGCCGTGAGCATCGTGCGGTGCCGGGGAAGTTCTGTCGTACCGGACGCGGCGAGGAGGTCCAGGCGGCCGGAGATCCGGGAGGCCAGCTCGTCCACCGGCCAGTCCCCCAGCCGCGCCGCCGCCAGCTCGATGGCGAGCGGGATGCCGTCCAGGCGGCGGCACAGCTCGGCCGCCGGCCCCCGCTGCGGGCCGGTGAGCGTGAAGCCGGGCGAGGCGGCGGCGGCCCGCTCCCGGAAGAGCTGGAGGGCCTCGCTCTCGGCGCTCTCGGCGCTCTCGGTGTCGCACACCTCCCCCGGCACGCTCAGCGGCCGCAGCTCCATCACGTCCTCGGCGTCCAGCCCCAGCGGCTGCCGGCTGGTGGCCAGGACCTTCAGCCCGGGGGCCACCGCCAGCAGCTCGAGCAGCAACTCGGCGCAGTCGGCGGCCACATGCTCGCAGGTGTCCAGCACCAGCAGCAGCCGTTTGTCGACGAGCCACTGGCCGAGCACCTCGCGCAGCGGGCGGCCGCCCTGGTCGGACAGGCTCAGCGCCTCCACGGCCGTGGCCGCCAGCAGCATCCCGTCGCGCACCGGCGAGAGCTCCACCAGCCATACGCCGTCCGGGAATTCGGCTCGCGCCGCGTCCGCCGCGCGCAGCGCCAGCCGCGACTTGCCGACCCCGCCGACGCCCGTCAAGGTCACCAGCCGGGACCGCGCCAGTACGCCCTCCAGCCGTGCCAGTTCGTCCTTGCGTCCCACGAAACTCGTGGTCTCCGCCGGGAGGTTGCCCACCCACCGGATCCTGCCGTTCCCCGCCACGATGCCTGCTTCCCTCGACCGGCTCCCCACGCCCTGGTAGCGACGAGGTACAGAGTGACCCACGCCACACGCCTATCGCAGGCGATCGCATCAGTACGGTCGCGAGTTGTCCAAATGGCGCGCGGAGCGTGCAAGGAGCGCACGTCGGGGATACGCGCGCAGGCGCCACCCGCGCACCCCGCGCAAAAGCGGCAGGGTGTCTCACCACCGCGTCATACGCCGAAAGCACCCGATCAACTCCCGCCACCTGTGATCAATAGGTCGCCATCCAGCGCTCAGCGGGGAATAGTGTCGCCCTCACCACCCTTGTGGGGAGGCAAGGTTCGTGACCAAGAGCACCCAGTGGTGGCAAGGACCGGGGGGACGGGTCCTGCTGTCCCTGGCCCCGGTCGCCCTGCTCGCGTTCACAGGAGTGGCGGGCGGGCGGCCCACCCTCCTGCTCGGTTCACTGCTGGTGGGTCCGCTGCTGGCCTGCGGGCGCCTCGACGGCCGGCACACCGCCGTCGTCGCCGCCGTGACCATGGCCGTCGCCCTCACCCTCGGAGCCCTCGAACACTCCCTGCCCACCGCGGAGTTCGTGGTCCAGTGCGTGGTCCTGTCGCTGGGCGGGGTGGCGGCGGCGCGGATCGCCCTGCACCGCACCACCCGGGAGGCCGAGCTGGCCCGGGTCGCCCAGGTCGCCCAGCGGGCCATCCTGCGCCCGCTCTCCCTGCGGCTGGGCGGGGTCGAGGTCGCCACCCGCTACTACTCCGCCTGCCGGGCCGCGGTGATCGGCGGCGATCTGTACGACATCGCGCGCACCCCCTTCGGCCTGCGCGTCCTGGTCGGCGACGTACGGGGCCACGACCTGGAGGCGGTCCGGCTCGCGGCGGCCACGATAGGCGCCTTCCGGGACCTGGCGTACACCTCCTGCGATCTGCCGACCCTGGCCAAGGGCCTCAACGCCCGGCTCGCCCCCGAGCTGGAGCCCGAGGACTTCGTCACCGCCGTGTTCGCGGAGTTCGCGCGCGGCGAGGTGCGCCTGGTCAACTGCGGCCATCCGCCCCCGCTGCGCATCGGCCACCGCCTGGAGCACCTCTCCCCCGCCGACCCCTCGCCCCCGCTGGGCCTGAACCCCGACCCCCTCCAGCAGCGCGCCCGCCTCGGCGACGGCGAGCGGCTGCTGTTCTACACCGACGGCCTCACCGAGGCCCGCTCGCCGGGCGGGACGCTGTTCGCCCTGGGCGAGCCGGTGCGCGCCGCGCTGACCGAGCCGCTGCTCAAGGACGCCCTCGACGCGCTGCACGGCCTGCTGGAGGCCCATACCGTCACCCCGCCCCACGACGATCTGGCCCTGGTGCTGTGCCAGCCCGTGCACAGCATGGACGAGTCCTTCCCGTGGCCGGACCGGCCGTGCCGCGCGGAGCGGGAGCGGCACGGCCAGGAGAGGTACGACGAGGACCGGCAGGACTGACACCCGGTCCCGGCCCCCAGCCCCTCCCCGGCACGCGGCCGCGCACGCACCCCGTAGGTGTACTGCCCTGTACGCGTACTCAGCCCCGTACGAACACCGCGACCGTCCGCGCCGGTACGACGAAGGTCCCCGAACCCCGCTCGTAGGCAGCCGACTTGACCACCTTGTCCGCCCCCTTGGCCTGCACCGGATGCAGCGCGTACCGCTGCCCCGCCACCGCGCCGACGCGCTGCTCCTGGCGCTGCGGCGTGGCGTTGAGGACCACCACCAGCCGCCCCAGCCGCATGGTGATCACGCCCGGTGTCTCGTACTTCCCGGACAGCGGGAAGGACAGCGCTGCCTGCACCCCGGCGGCGGTGGCGTGGCCGAAGTCCCGCTCGGTGGAGCGGATGCGCAGCAGATCGCGGTACGCGGCCGAGGCGCCGGTGATCGCGGCGCAGCCGGGGCGCAGCGCGGGGTCGGCCAGCAGCGGGCGGGCAAAGGGCCACTTGTCGCGGTTGTCGGCGGCCGGCGGGAGGCCGCGGCCGAAGCCGTTGCCCTGGGCGCAGTCCCAGTGGATGGCGTTGAACCAGTCGCCGCTCTCGTAGGAGTTGCGGTCCAGGGACTTCGAGCGCAGCAGGTCGCTGCCCGCCTGGGAGAGGGCCGGGCCCTGGGAGAGCGCGGCGGTGGCCATGGCCAGCACCTGCATCCTGGCCCGGTCGGCGGCGGAGGTGGCGGGCGGGAGTTTGAAGGCCAGGGCGTCGTAGAGGGTCTCGTTGTCGTGTGCGTCGGCGTAGGCGAGGGCGTCGCCGGGGGCGGCGGCGTATCCGGCGGGGGCGCCGTTGTAGTCGACCTGGGAGCCCTTGACGGTGCGGCCCGCGCTGTCGGTGAAGGTGAACTCGGCGAGGTTGCCGCTCAGTCCGACCTTGATGAGGTCCTGGTAGTGCAGCAGCCGGGCCCGCTGCTGGTCGGTACTGCCGTTGGCGGGCGCGGAGTTGGGGTCGGTGAACAGACCGGAGGCGAAGCCCTGGACGCGCGGGTCGGCGTCGAAGGGGCCGCCGCCGCGCAGCGCGTCGCGCGAGCGGTCGTTGAAGGTGGCGATGCCGGTGCCCGCCATGTTCTTCTGGGTGGCCTGGACGAAGCGGGCGTCGTCGGCGACCTCGCCGAAGTTCCAGCCCTCCCCGTACAGGACGATCGCCTTCCCGTCGACGCCGTCCTTCTTGGGGGTCAGCGCGTCCAGGGCCTTGCGCACGGCGAGGATGTTGGCCTTGGGGTGGTGGCCCATGAGGTCGAAGCGGAAGCCGTCGACCTTGTAGTGCCGGGCCCAGGTGACGACGGAGTCGACGACGAGCCGGCCCATCATGGCGTGCTCGGGCGCGGTGTTGGCGCAGCAGGTGGAGGTGGCCACGCTGCCGTCGTCCAGCAGCCGGTGGTAGTAGCCGGGCACGATCCGGTCCAGTACGGAGCGGGGGTCCTGGCCGGCGGCGACGGTGTGGTTGTAGACGACGTCCATGACGGTGCGCAGTCCGGTGCGGTTCAGGCCCTGGACCATCCGCCGGAACTCCACGGTCCGCAGCGGCCCTTCGGGCTCTGAGGCATAGGACCCTTCGGGGACGGAGTAGTGCAGCGGGTCGTAGCCCCAGTTGTAGGCGTCCTTGGCGGCGGTCTTCGCGATGCACTCCTGCTGCCGCTCGGAGTCGGCGGGCAGCGCGGCCAGGTCGCAGCCGGGCCGCGCCTGGTCGGAGCGCCGCTCGGGGATGGTGCCGATGTCGAAGGCGGGCAGCAGATGGACGTACGACGTGCCCGCGCGGGCCAGGGACTTCAGGTGCCGCATGCCGTCGGATCCGCGGTCGGTGAAGGCGAGATAGCCGCCGGGGTGGCGGGAGGTGCCATCCGCCACGGAGAAGTCCCGGATGTGCAGTTCCTGGATCTGGGCGGCCCGCAGGGGTACGGCGCGCGGCTTCTTCAGCCGGTGCCAGCCGCGGGGCGCGAGCTTGGGGTCGGTGAGGTCGACGATCAGGCTGCGCGCGGAGTCGGTGGTCAGGGCGGTGGAGTAGGGGTCGGTGACGCGGTTGGTGACGAAGGCGCCCGCGCTCGGGGCCCAGACGCGCACCACGTACCGGTAGGGCTTCCCGTTCCAGGCGCGCTTGCCCCGTACGCTCCACACGCCGCTGGCGTCGTCCCGGCGCATCGGGACCGTGCGCCCGTCCAGTTCCAGCGCCACCTCTTGTGCGGTGGGCGCCCAGACGGACAGGGTGGGGCGGCCGTGCCGGAAGACGGGGCCGAGGTCGGCGCGCAGGGCGGCCGGCCCGTACAGGTCGTCCAGGACGCCGGGTATCTGCACGCCGGTGGTGGCGCGCGGCCCGCCCGGCGCGCCCTGGGTGGCCACGACGCGCTCGCGCAGCGCGCCGGGGATCAGATGCAGGTCGCGCGGGTCGACGGCGAAGGCCGGAAAGTCCTTGAGGTGGGGGTACTTGGCCGCTTCGGCCGGGGTGAGCCGGGCGGGTGGCAGGCGCAGCCGCCCGGCACCCCCGAACTCCAGTCGCGCATCGGCGCGTTGGGCACCCTTCCACACCACCGTGTCGCGGTCGATCCACTGCGCCTCCGCCTTGACCTGCTGCGGTTCCGGCGGGGGCGCGGCGTCGGCGGGTGGCGAGGTCGTCAGGACCGCCGCACACAAAGCCATGGCCACGGCTGTCACGGTACGGCGAAGGGTGCCGCTCACGTAAAGGCTCCTTCAGGTCGTCGGCGGAAAGTCGGACGGTCAGCTGCGCGGACGGGCGGTCAGCAGGTCCGGGCGCCGGTGTGCAGGGCGAGGGCGGTGTTGGGGCCGAGGGCGGCGGTGAACCGCCCGGCGCCGTCCACGCTCACCTTCCGGCCACTCTGTACGTCGCAGTAGTCCCCGGCGGCGAGGGAGGTCTGGAACGTACGGTTGATCGCGCCGCTCTCGTGGTTGACGGCGACGAAGCCCTTGCCGCCGCGCCCGAAGGCGATGGCGTCGTTGCCGTTGTCCCACCAGTCGGTGACGGCCTGGCCGCGGGTGGCGTTGCGGAAGGCGACCATGGACGTGATCTCGGGCCACTTGTGCTGGCACTTCCAGCCGTCCCGCCAACAGGCCTTCACCGCCCCGCCGTTGGGCGGCCCGGCGTCGTGGTCGGTGAACTCGTAGCCGGAGTGCACGTCCGGGGAGCCGTAGGGCCAGGCCAGCATGAAGACGTTGGCGAGGGTGTAGTCGGAGCCGTCCTTGTAGGTGAGGGTGGTGCCGTTGCGCTCGGTGTCCCAGTTGTCGACGAACACCCCGGCCTTCCCGCTGGGCATATAGGCCCAGCCCTCGCCGAAGTTCTTCAGATAGGCGAGCTTCTCGTTCTGGAAGACCCGCTTGAGGTCGCGGCCGTAGCGGAACTCCTGCACGTCGCCGTTGTCCAGGTACTCCGTGGGCGAGACGGCCTCGCCCTCGCCGTGGATGGCCTCCTGCTTCCAGTAGACGCCGGGGTCCTTCACCTGGCTCTTGATGGCGGCCAGATCCTCGGCCGCCATGTGCTTGGCGGCGTCGATGCGCAAGCCGTCCACGCCCAGCGAGCGCAGGTCGTCCAGGTAGCGGGCGATGCGGGTGCGGACATAAGGCTCGCCGGTGTCCAGGTCGGCCAGGCCCACCAGTTCGCAGCGCTGGACGTTGAAGCGGTCCTTGTAGTTGTCGATGCGCGCGGTGCAGTCGTCCATGTCCTGGGGCTGGTAGATGCCCGGGTAGGTGTACTTGGTGTACGACGAGCCGCCGGTGCCGGTGCCGGAGCCGGCGGACATGTGGTTGATGACGGCGTCCGCGACGACCTTGACGCCCGCCGTATGACAGGTGTCGATCATGTTCTTGAAGGCGGTGCGGTCGCCGAGCCGGCCGGCGATCTGGTAGCTGACCGGCTGGTACGAGGTCCACCACTGGCCGCCCTGGATGTGTTCGGTGGCCGGGGAGACCTCCACATAGCCGTAACCGGCGGGCCCCAGCGTGTTCTTGCACTCCCTTGCGACCGCGTCGTAGCGCCACTGGAAGAGCTCGGCGGTGACGTCCTTGTCGCCGGGCGGGGCGGCCTGCGCCGGTGGGGCGGCGAGAGCGGCCGATGCGCACGTGAGCAGCGCGAGAACGGCGCTCGCCGGTCTGCTCGGTATACGGAACCGATGGTGCATGGGGTCCTCCTGAGGGGGGTGAGGAGTGGCCCCGGTGCGGCAAGGCGCCATGTCCGTGGGGCCGTTGACGGTTCTAGTCGCCACCCCGCCGTGGTGCAAGGTTTTGCGCAAGAGATTGCAGTGGTGTTGCGCACCGCGCCGACGCCGCGGCTCACGCCCCTGCCCGTACCGGCCCCGTCGAACCGCGCACCACCAGCTCCGGCTGGAAGACGAACTCCGTGTGCCGCACCGGGCTTTCCCCGCTCTCCCCCTGGGACAGCGCGCGCACCTGCTGGATCTCCTCGATCAGCGCGCCCACCGCGGCCGTGGCCATCGCCTGCACCGGCTGGCGCACCGTGGTCAGCGGCGGGTCGGTGAAGGCGATCAGCCGGGAGTCGTCGAAGCCCACCACCGACACCGCCCGCGGCACGTCCAGGCCGCGCTGCCGGGCCGCCCGTACGACGCCCAGCGCCATCAGGTCGCTGCCGCAGACCACTCCCGTGCACCCCGCCTCCAGCAGCGCGGCGCCCGCGGCGTGCCCGCCCTCCACACTGAACAGGGTGTGCTGCACGAGTCGTTCGGCCTGCCCCCTCCGCAGGCCGAACG